>JANXYS010000507.1 GCA_025355935.1 Chitinophagales bacterium
CTTATTTTTATCCATTATTACTTAGGACAATGCCGAAGAGGTTAATACATACTGCTCCCTCGGACAGACTCATGGTCTCAGTCTCTCTTTGCGCTATAAGGGTCAATCTGCTTCGGTGTAACTATTTGCGCGCACCTAAGATGTCTATAAACGCCTGCATGTAAAATAATTACGGAAAGCAGAGCAGGTTTATAATTTTTTGCGTGGATATACGTTAACCTGCTATTGAAGGACATAAAAATTTATGGCTTCCTTCCGAATATATAATGTAAATAAAATTATACAGAGGCCTAACCTCATTAATTAAAATTCAGCGCATCACATGAGAACGTTATCCCTGGGGATCCTAAGTATTTTTATTCAGTTTAGTTTAGCCGCGCAATGCCTTTTAAGAGAGGTGCCGCTCCGGCAACGTACTGAGCAATCCCAGCTTATTATTGAAGGACGAGTAATTGCTGTCCATTCGTTTTGGAATGAAAGTCATGACATGATCTACACCAGTAACGTTGTCGAAATCTTAAAAGTATTTAAGGGGTCAGTTGTTAATGAAACGATAGAAGTTCTAACTGAAGGAGGTATAGTGGGAGAAACGATGATTAAAGATGATCCTTCTTTACAACTAAATTTAAATGATGCAGGTATATTTTTCTGTGAGCGTGCGCTAAGATTTAAATCTCTCCCTCCTGGTCATTCGGATGCCCCGCGATATGAAGCGCTAGCTTCCGTACAAGGATTCGTCAGGTATGATATTAGCAATGCAACTGCCTCTGACCCGTTTCGAAAATATCCTGACGTAGAGAAGGGGTTGTACCGCTTATTGTCGCCATCCGGTAGTTTTGTAGAAAAAAAGGTCTTTCGCATCCGTGCGAAACCGCTCACTCAGAGACTGGATGCTATTATAAGTTTTTCACCTTCAAGTGCAACTGCAGGTACCGGTGCTGTTCTTACAATCAACGGTAGCGGATTTGGAGCTACCCAGGGCACAGGTACTGTAGGCTTTAAAAATGGAAATGACGGCGGTGCAACCTATATAAACCCGCTTGCTACGCAATACTTGTCGTGGAGCGATACTAAGATAACGGTCGAAGTGCCGTCCGCGGCTGCTACGGGAACTATCCAGGTAACGCAGGGCACCAGTTCTACGAGTGCGACCGCGCTTACTATTACCTACTCGCACCTGAATGCAAATTACAACCCCGGTTCGGGCGTTGTCGCTTACCAGACCGATCATATTAATGATAATGCGTCGGGAGGTTATACCTGGCAAATGAACACCAATTTTGCCGCCAATGCACCCGCCAGTTCTTCTTTTATGCGGGCATTTGATACGTGGAGATGTGGTACAAAGGTTAATTGGATTATAGGCCCCACTACTGCCATCAACGACGCTGTTTCTGATGGCATTAATGTTATTTGCTTCGATAATACGGCACCCCTTGCGGCTGGCGTATTAGGCGTATGTCGTAGTTATTGGAGTGGTTGCAGCTCAGGAGGAACCATAGTGTGGTTTGTCGGAGAACTTGACATCATCTTTGATGATGGAAGTAACCTTACTCCTTCCAACTGGCAATTCGGGCCCGCATTACCAACAGGCTCGGAATACGATTTCGAGACGGTAGTTGTACATGAACTAGGCCACGGCCACCAACTTGGGCATGTAATTAACCCGGGAGCCATTATGCACTATGCGGTAGCAAATGGAGCATCAAACCGATCACTGTCATCAGATGACCTCGCAGGGGGGAATTTTGTACAGAGTAAAAGCGTTGTTGCCAATGTTTGTGGTCCCGGACCCATGACAGCGTATACGGGTTGCGCCCTTTTACCGATCGGAGTTACGTCAGTTAAGGCCAATAAGAAAAATACCGGCATCCAGGTAGGTTTTACAAACGAAGCGGAGAGCAACGTACATCATTATGAAGTTGAGAAATCTCCCGATGGGCTTCATTTTACCCGGGCCACCACTATTGCCGCTAAAGCGAATTTAAATAGCGCCGCCAGCTACGAATGGTATGATGAGAATGTATTTAACGGCGATAATTTTTATCGTGTAAAGGCAGTTAGTCTGGATGAGAAAATCAGATACAGCGAAATTGTAAGAGTTAACCTTGCAGGGAATACGGGTATTTTTAGTGTTTACCCCAACCCCGTCCAAGGAAAAAATATTGTTGTTGGAATGAATAACATAGAAAAAGGCACCTATACGATAACGTTATACAATAATGTTGGGCAGCAACTAATGAGCAAAACAGTTTTGCACAATGGGGCTAATAGTTCACAGACCTTAAGGTTGCCGAAGCTGGCAAACGGGTTATATCAATTGCAGTTGCAGGGCATTAAAACCAGTTTCAGGCAAACAGTGCTGCTGGATCAGGGCAATTAAACTTAGTCGCCGTGATACAAAACTAGACAATGGTATGGGTAGACCATTTTGCGTCGACGTTGGCCGGACATTATGATGCTCACTTGCAAAGTTGAGTTCAAATGTACATTACAAGTTACTCGAAACAGGACCACTTGCCCATTGTGGTTTAAGCATGCAAATGTGCTAAATTGATATTAGCAGGATACTGTTTCTAACCTACTTCCTTGACCTTCCGTGTCTATAAAATAAATGGCCCGATGAAAATCGGGCCATTGCTTTAGCTAAAAGTAATTCCTGTTTATAAGTCGTGTAATAAGAGATCTAAAATATATATCTCAACCCGAATTGCATCTGCCACCTGGATATTAAATCCGGACTAGCCGTAAATGTTTTTGTTGTTGAAGGATCGAAATTAAATTGTGGTTTGCCTGTGGCGGTGAAAGGCGCATTGGCATCGAGTGATATAGGCTGGTAAAAGCCAGAAGTTGTCGCCAGCTTTCTAACACCCCAGTGACTGTTTAACAAGTTGCCAAAATTCTGTATGTCAAGGCTAAACTGTACAGTGTTTTTCTTGTTGCGATTTCTGAAAACAAAGTCTTGTAATACCCGGATATCCATTTGCCCAAACCATGGGGTTGAACCTGCATATTTTTCTGTGTACTGACCACGCCTGCTACTGAGATAATCATCAGAAGCAATGTAACTTCTGAAGGCAGCCTGTTGGATGGCGGGTGTTTGTGTGTTTCCCAGGGCATCCAAATAATTAGTAAAGGTCATAGTATTAATCTCTACATCTGTCGGTACATATAATAAGTCATTGGTTGCAGTACCATCAATGTTGATATCGCCACCGTAGACATACGCGAAACGATCACCGCTTGTCCAATTGCTGAATAACGAAACAGTAGTGGCGTATTTTTTATCCTTTCCATATTCAAAGCGTTTTATACCGGCCAGCACAAACCGATGTTTGTTGCCATATAGGGAGGTGGAGTTGCGGGCTTCGTTTGCGTTGTTTAAAATAGGATTCCTGTCAAAAGCATCACTTGAAATTTCTGCGGATATAGAACTGGCATCTTTTGCTATTAAATAATTGTAAGAGGCCTGGAGGTATAAATTGTTTTTAAATGACTGTACGGCCTGCAAACTGCTATTAAATTGGTAGCCAGTATTCTTTGCATTGGTAAATACATACGTATTGTTAGAGCTGAAAGGACCATTGGTACCTTTATCTGACGGCTTGTAGATCTTCCGGCTATCACCGGTGCCCGAGTTAAGGGTACCGGTAGGGTTTCCAAGATTATAGTTTCGGACCATCATCGCCCTGCGATCCTTAGTGTAGGCAACGTCAGCCGAGAGGATAGTACCGGTTTTCAACCTATAGTCAAATCCGAGGTTGTTTCTCCAGACCTGTGGCCACTGAAAATTTCGGTCTGTTGCATTGTAAAAACCAGTGTAGGGATTAGCCTGCTGGTTGCCGATCCATACAAAAGGAAAGCGACCTGTAAATAACCCTGAACCTCCTCTTAAAACTGCAGTTCTATCGCCTTTCACATCCCAGTTAAAACCTACCCGGGGGGAGAGGAGTGGTTTTTTTGTAGGGAACCTGGTATTGTCCAGGTCTTTACCAACTCCATTAGTCACCCGGTTTCCGTTTGCATCGAACAGCACCTGGTTATCGTTATTTGGTATAGTAGGCGATCCTTCCTGGAAAGTTCCTTTGAAAGTGCCGTTACCATTAAAGTCGGGTGTGCGGAAGCTTGCATTACGGTAAGAGGGCGCATCTACTCTCAGGCCATAGGTCAGTTTGAAATCCTTTGCAGGACTCCACTCATCCTGCAAATAGGCAGAGTACTGGGCAACTGTTAAATAGTAGAAAGTCCACTGGTCAGCAGCGGCCCTATTTTTCGCATAATTAACGTCTACGCTTAAAGGATAGGCACCAAAAACATAGGCCCCGTCAACCGGTACACTATCCCTGAAGGTTTTTATATCAGCGTTCGAAAATACAGCGGGTCCGTAACCCGTAAGGTTAAATGAATTTTCGAATTTAAATTGCTCGTAGGCTGCACCTATCGTAATGGTATGCTTCGGTAAAATAATATTAAAGTTGTTAGTAGCCTGAAACGCATCCTGGTTTAAAATATTATTAATTGAGAACGGTTCGTGGCCTGCGATAATGTATCGGACGTTGTTCTTCGTAATATTGACAACAGGGAATGGAGAAGATAGAGCATCCCGGTTATCCCTGAAGGATGTATAAACCACCCGTAATTTATTGGCATACCTGCTACCAAAACTCGATTTCAATTCTGTGCCGAAAGATTGTAATTTATTGTTGATCCTATAGCCGGAATTCCGAAACTGCAAGGTGGTAAAATCGGGACCGCGACGTCCGATAGCACTTGGATGTGCAGGCTTTTCCTTGGACGCATCCAAGCCATTGTATGTAAATGAAAGGCTATTATTGTTGTTTATGATCCAGTCTAATTTTGCAAGCCACTTGCTGCTTTTCTGTTTGTAATTAAAACCCTGGTAGGGCCCGGTTTCATAGCCGAATTTGCTTTTAAGAACTCTGCTAACATCTTGCAGGTCTTGCTCCAATACCCGCGAAGTGTTACTCTTACCCGCGTTTGAACTATTTTGACCAACAAATGCTGTAGGCGCATCCTGGCGTTGCTCGGCTTCAAAATTTAAAAAGTAAAATAATTTATTTTTCTTTATTGCTCCGCCAATTGCAGCACCAACCTGGTACTGATCTAGTTTTGGGACAACTATTTTATTGCCGTTTACTTTCTTCCCCGTAAGTCCCTCATTTCGGTAGAACCCATATATTGTTCCGGCAACAGTATTGGTTCCGCTCTTTGTAACCGTGTTTACGCCCGCCCCTGTGAACCCCGCCTGGGTTACATCATAAGGAGCGATATTTACCTGTATCTGATCGATAGCATCAAGCGAAACAGGCTGGGAATTCGTTTGTCCACCAGGCGTAGGAGCATCTAAACCAAAGGGGTTATTAAAGACGGCCCCATCTAACGAGTAATTGTTGTACTGGCCATTTTTTCCTGCAAATGAAGTACCGTTTACAGTAGAGGAAGCCGAGGGTGTCAGCCTTGTAAAATCATCCGCTGAGCGCGAGATAGTAGGTAATTGCCGAATTTGCCGCGAACTAATATTGGTTGATGCCCCTGTACGTTGTTTATCAAATAATTTAGATTTTGCCTCAACAGTTACTTCGGCCAAGCTTACGGAAGAAGCCTGTAAGCTAAAGTCGACTGTAGTGTTTTGTCCTAACTCCAGTGAAATATTGTCTTCCGATTTTTCTTTATAGCCGGTATTGGAAACTGTAACCTTATAAGGACCGCCGACTCTCAGATTGGGAACGACATAAGACCCATTACTCTGTGCAATAGTAGTTTTGTTAATTCCCGCATTACTAAAAGATATCGTAACGGTTGCACCTGGAAGAGGCTTGCCATCAGGACCCGTAATATTCCCGCTGAGCGTGGCAGTTGTTACCTGGGCATACGTGGCATAGCCTAAAATAGTGACGAAAACTAACAAGATTAATTTTGAAACTGGATTACATCTCATATCATTAGAATTAGTTAATTATAAATTTAATACATA
>JANXYS010000533.1 GCA_025355935.1 Chitinophagales bacterium
AAAAAAATTATTAATCAATGAGCAAATTTGCGAAGGCAAAGATGCAAAATTCAAATTGTTTAAGTTTTTAGCCAGTGAAGATAAATTTCCCCACTGCGTTAAAAACTAGGCTGTAGCCTCATCATCAGCCGGAGAAGCCGCAGCTTTCTTGGCAGCAGGTGTCTCTGGTTCAGTAGCCTCGGCAGTCGCAGCTTCCGGAGCAGAAGATGTTTCTACTGCAGGAGCTTGGGCAGTCGGAGTTTCTGAAGCTGCTGATGTTTCTTTTGCAGGAGCCTCGGCTACCGGCGTCTCTTTAGGAGACGTTGCTTCAGTAACAGGAGCTTCAGCAGCCGGTGCGGCTGGTTCAGTTTTAGCTTCCTGGGCCGGTTCAGCAGCAGGAGCGTCTGCAGTGGCTTCTTCCGCTTTAGCTGCATCCCTGTTTTGTAATGCACCCAATACACGCTGGATAGGCGATTGTAATAACCCGATCACTTCACCGATCAATTCATTCTTAGTTTTGATCTGGGTTAAAGCCTTCAGCTGATTATCTCCAACAAATACATCACCGTTAATAAAGGCTGCCTTTAAAACAGGCCTTTCATTATTAGTTTCTTTACGGAAGCCGGTAAGAATCATTGCCGGATCTTTAGGATTTTCGCTGAATAACAACGCGGTTACTTTATGCAAAGAATCGTAAACGCCTGCATATTTTTCCGCATCGATGCTTTCCAATGCTTTTTTGATAAGGGTATTCTTAGCAACTTTCATTTCAACTTGCTTGCTGAAACAATGGTTACGTAACTTACCGATCTGGGCAACCGTGAGGCTTTCTGTGTCGGTAATGTAGAAATTATTGTACTGTGAAAATTTGCCTTTCAGCAATTCTATCACATCATTTTTTTCCTGTTTTGTCATAACAAATATTTTTTATCAACCCGGGCTTTGACTCCGGATTAGTTTTGAACAGATTTAGTATCAACCATGATGCCCGGGCTCATTGAGCTGGCCATACTAACGCCTCTCAGGTATAAACCTTTCGACGTAGCTGGTTTTAATTTGATGATAGCATTGATGAATTCCTGTGAATTCTCAACAAGCTTTTCGGGGGTAAAACTTACGCGGCCGATAGAAGCATGAATGATTCCAACTTTATCAACTTTAAAAGCGATTTTACCTCCTTTCAGGTCATTAACTGCTCCTGCAACATCATTTGTTACTGTACCTGTTTTTGGATTTGGCATCAGGTTACGTGGACCTAAGACCTTACCAAGTTTACCAATCTTTGGCATAACAGAGGGAGTAGCAACGATTACGTCGATATCTGTCCATCCGCCTTCGATTTTAGTAATATATTCATCAAGACCAACAAAATCGGCACCTGCTGCTGTTGCTTCCGCTTCTTTATCGGGTGTACACAGTACAAGAACTTTTTTGGTTTTGCCGGTACCGTGTGGTAAAGAAACCGTTCCGCGAATAGCCTGGTCAGCTTTCTTAGGATCTACTCCTAATTTTACGTGCAGGTCAACAGAACTGTCGAATTTGGTTGTATTTATTTCTTTAACTAATGAAGAAGCTTCTTTAAGCGTATAAGCTTTGTTGGCGTCAACCTTAGCATTTGCTAATTTTCTTTTTTTAGTAATCATTTTTAGAAAGTTTATGTAGGTTGACGATTAGTTATTTTCCCATGGAGCTTTTCCATCAACAGTTAATCCCATACTGCGTGCAGTACCGGCAACCATGCGCATCGCGCTGTTTAGAGTAAAAGCATTAAGGTCGGCCATTTTATCTTTAGCGATCTCTTCAACCTGTTCCCAGGAAACCTTGCCTACTTTTATGCGGTTAGGTTCTTTACTTCCTTTTGAAACTTTTGCTGCATCCATCAGCTGAACAGCTGCGGGAGGAGTTTTAATAACAAAGTCAAATGATTTGTCTGCATACACTGTAATTAATACAGGTAACACTTTACCGGGTTTATCCTGGGTTCTCGCATTGAATTGTTTGCAGAACTCCATGATGTTTACACCTTTTGAACCGAGGGCTGGTCCGATCGGCGGTGCCGGGTTGGCTTGTCCTCCTTTACACTGGAGCTTAACAAAGCCGGTGATTTCTTTTGCCATTTTTTAAATGTTTTTGGTGATAACGTTCGGGCAATTGCCAAAACTTCCAAATTCCGATTGCGCGGAACAAATTCTGTAAGAACTAATTTGGGCGGCAAAAGTAAGTAAATTAGTTGAAATCTATACAAGCTAGTTGTACTATTTTTTCGTAAAAACGGCCATAACGCTATATTGGCACAGAGATAGCTCTCCCAATAGAAAAAAATGCACGACAAATCATCTGCCGCTCATGCGCCAACGGATAAGGATCCTGAAGCTACAGATTTTAAATCCGATGAGCACAAGGCTGACGAGGCCTGGGAAAAAGAAAAAGACATCGTTTCGGGTGTCAATAAAACCATCGAAAAGAAGCTGGGTGAGGGCGATTTAAAACCCGGCGATATAGAAAATTTTGGCGATTAACGGGCCTTCGTAATCCGCCAGATACTATTTCCTGCATCGTCAGTCACCAGCATAGCGCCGTCATTCGTAAAAACCATTCCTACCGGCCGGCCATATACCTGGCTCTTGCGCTCATCCTTAATGAATCCGGTGAGGAAGTCCTGGGGTTTGCCTGAGGGCTTGCCGTTCTTGAAAGGAACATATACAACTTTATAACCCGACAATACACTGCGGTTCCATGAACCATGCTGTCCGATAAACATTCCACCCTGATATGCGGAAGTAAGATAGTTTTTAGCATTAAATAGCAAACCAAGTGAAGCGGTATGGGAGCCCAGGGGAACATCCGGAACCAGTGTTTTTGCCACAAGGTCATTACGTTCATCCTTTCTTCTTGGATCAGGATTTGGCCCAAAATAAGCGTAAGGCCAGCCGTAAAATCCGCCTCGCTTTACACTGGTAGCATAATCTGGCACCAGCTCATCTCCTAAATTATCCCGTTCGTTCACTGCAGTCCAAAGCTCATCTGTTCCAGGGGCGAAACCCAAACCTACGGGATTGCGCAGACCTGAAGCAAAAACTTGTTCTCCTGTACCATCGGGGTTTATCTCCAGAATATCCGCACGCCGGGTTTCGTGTTCTATTCCATGTTCCGCTACATTGCTGCCGGAGCCCACTGTAACATAAATTTTTGAACCATCTTTTTTCGCAATCAGGTTCCTTGTCCAGTGATTATTATACCCTCCGGCGGGGAGGTCAAGAATTTTAGTTCCGACCGCAGACATGCTGATTTGGCCAGTTTTATAAGGATACATATAAAGGCCATCCGTGTTAGCAACATAAAAATGATTATTTAGAACCAACATCCCGAAAGGACGGTTCAGTCCGGTGAGGAAAACCGTTTTAAGCTCCGGAATACCATCTTTGTTAGAATCGCGAAAAAGCAAGATGGTGTTGCTGCTTTTATCTCGCCGGTTTTTAATACCGGTCGTTTTGGAAAACCCATCTGTTACGGTATTGGCCATGGAAACAAACAGATCCCCATTGGGGGCCACGTACATCCACCTCGGATTATCCAGGCTGTCGGCAAACCTGGTAACTTTGAAGCCGGAAGGCGCAACAGGGGTACGACCAGCAGGCCAACCCACAACTTTTGAATTGTTATTCGCAGAGGTTGTAGCATAAGGCTCAGGTAAACTGAGTGTGTCGGTTTTCGTAATTACAGTTGTTTGCTGGCATTTACAAATTTTGCCCACGGCTGTTAATAGCAGGAAGCATAAAAAGGGACGAATCATAAAGGAAATTTAAAACTTAACGAGCTTGTGCGATAAAACAATAAACCTGCCATAATGGTTGCTGCCTGCAGCATTTTTAATGAAATTATTTCGACAGGTAGTCATCAAATGTTAGCTGCTGAAATGCCTTTCCTGTGAGTATATCGCCGGACGCCGGATTACCGGATGACTCTATGGCCTTCTTTCCCACATTGTCAAAGATGTAATACTTGTTTGGCTGTACAAATCCGTACCCGTTGTTAAAACAGAAATAAGCCCAGGGTTTGGTGCTGGAATCGAGTAGATCTTTACTCCATACAAAGTCCGTTGCCGAAAGTTGCAGCTGGCCTAACAAGGTGGCGGGAATGTCTAACTGTGATCCTATGTTATCTTTCACGATATTAGTTTCACCCAGGACCCCACCTAAAAAGAGCACCGGCATTTTAAAATCGTCAATTTTTTTTCCGGTCGGGGGCATGCGATGACCATGGTCGGCGGTAATAATCAAGAGGGTATTCTGCCACCACGGCTGTGATTTGCACTCCTGTATAAAATCATAGACCACCTGATCAGTGTAATGCAATGAATTGAGAAAAAGGGATTCGTCATCTTCCCCTTTTATTACCGAGGGTACCGGCACTTCAAATGGCTCATGACTGCTGAGCGTTAACCAGGTACAAAAAAAAGGGCTTGTTTCCCTGTTTAGTCCGTCAAGAACCGTTTTCATTACTATTCCATCATGGGCGCCCCATTTTGAGTTCTGATCCTTAGACTCAAAATCGTTTTTCGAAGTAAATTTTTTGAAGCTGCCACCCAGTAGAAACGCTTTCATATTAGCGAATTCAAGTTCCCCGCCATAATAGAAAGAAGTATGGTATCCATCATTAAACAATTGTCGGCTTAGCATGGGTAGCCTTGACGCTTTTTGGGGTGTTTTTACAATGGAGGTAGTGGGTTGAGATGGGTAGCCGCTCAGTACAGCGACAATCCCTTTATCAGTGCGATCTCCGGCAGCATATATATTAGAGAAGTAAATGCCTTCCTTCTTCAAATCGTTAAAACGCGGGGTAATAGGGATATTGTTTCTTTGCAGGTGGGTTGCCTTTTCAGTAAAACTTTCCCAAACAATAATAATTACGTTTGGCTTAATGGGAGCCGAAGGCCGAAATATATTTATTCTTGTTTTGTTGCTAACCCGCAGGCTGTCGACCATCAATTTTGCCTCTTTTTCGTTTACGTACTTAAAGGGATTTATGGTGGATTCCGTATTCTGGTCAAGAGAATGCATAAAATTCCATGGGGCATTAATGGCCGCCTGGTTCGCAAAATTATTTTCAGAAAAATAAACGCTGCTTTGGTTTAAGGGGGCCAATTGAAATCCGCCTCGTATAGGAATGATAAAAAAGCCCAGCAGCAGCAAGAGTACCAGGAATTGTAACCCTTTTTGCCGGCCATCGTGTAATTTTTTAGCCTGTGTATTAATAAACCTATTTGATAGAAACATCGTACCTCCGAAGACCATAATGAAACCGAGGAGAATCATAAAAACGGGTAGG
>JANXYS010000009.1 GCA_025355935.1 Chitinophagales bacterium
CTAATATAATACGTAGGCTGCATACGCCTCCGAGTTTCTATCCCGGTCAGAGACCTGCGAGGGTTATTAGACACAAGTGAACCTCCTTACGTCGGAACACTCGCGCCAGGGTGAGACCTTTATCTTGCCGCGATCAACAGGCACACAGCGATAGTAAAAACAACAATGATTTATAAATGCTGACGCTACCAACGAACAATCGTTGGTCAGAGCTGTCCTCCTGGGTGGGCTGTACATCAGCCAGGGGCGCCCTTTTTTTGTATTTTTTTGGGCGCGCAAAAAATATAAAAACATCCAGCGAAGCTGGGGAACCACGAAGAGACCAAGGAACAAAGTTTCACAAAAGTAATGGTATGAGCTGTTCTTGTAACCACGAGGGATAAATACTGAAGGATATTGTAGTTATTAGTACCGAAGCGAATCGCCGTTGGTTGAAACGCAGACGGCGAAAGGCGTGTATGTTCTGGCGTTAGTGCAAATAGTAACGCCTTCAACAAATGAAATACTCATGTGATACGTAGGTTGTATCCGCCTCCGTGTTTCTATCCCGGTCGGAGACCTGCAAGGTTAGTAGACACAAGTCTATCGATAAAAATCGAAAGACTCGCGCCAGGTACGTGGCTATTGCAAAAACTACAATGATTTATAAATGCTGACGCTACCAACGAACAATCGTTGGTCAGAGCTGTACCCCTGGGTGGGTTGTACATCAGCCAGGGGCGCCATTTTTTTTGTATTTTTTGGGCGAGCAAAAAAATATAAAAACATTCAGCGAAGCGGCGGAACCACTAAGAAATAAGAAATAAAATCATATAAAGTAGAAGCATATCTTGCTCACGATACTTTATAAACTCGCAGGATGCGCTTGGACTTTGATACAGTCTTATAGAAAAAACTACTTTGATTTATAAATGCTACGCTACCAACGAACAACCGGTGGTCAGAGCTGATCCCCTGGGTGGGCTGTACATCAGCCAGGGGCGGCCTTTTTTTTGCATTTTTTTGGGCGAGCAAAAAAATATAAAAATCTTCAGCGCAGCTGCGGAACCGCAAAAAAGTAAGTAAAAAAGTTCCTCAAAGAAAGGCATGACTTGTTCCTGAATCTTTATGCATCTATCTATATTCAAGATCTAAAAAGCCAGGGGCGCTCTTTTATATTTTTTTCTGCAAGCAAAAAAATGTATAAACATTCAACGATTACATGCCAACCATTTCCTTCTTCTTCCTCAGCCCATCAAGGGAAGGATCAATGCTTATAGCTTTATCGCACATCTGCTGCCCACGATCTTTTTGACCTTTTTTCATAAAGCACATTCCGGCCTGGTATAAGGCCTTACCATCGTTTGCATCGAGCTCCATTAATTTCTGGCAGTATATTAACGATTTGTCGTACTGTTTTTGTTGATAGAGTATTTCCGCTATGTCTCTCAAAATGTCTTTGTTGCCTGGTTTACGATTCCAAACATTCATAAGGAGAGTCTCTCCTTTTTCATATTCGCCAGTATATAACGAGGCATACCCAAGATTTTCTTTGAAATCATTGGATTGAACGTATCCATTGTCAGCAGCCTTTGTGAAAAACGTTACCGCATTTTTGTAATCAGCAACATTATAATAAATTAAACCAAGTTCATACATCCATACATTTCGGGTAGCATCAAGGCTTACGGCTTTCTCGTAATATGGTACAGCTTTTTTATATTGTTCCATATCCAGGTATGTACGAGCGAGGGTATATGTTGCAACGGCGTCTGATGAATTTTTCGAGACAGCAGCCGTTAGGTATTTAATCGCCTGGGGATAGTCTTCCTGCTCATAAAAGCTTAACCCGAGTATCCGTTGCGCGTTCTCACAATCTGCACATTTTTTTGCAAATTCTACGGCTTTATCATATTGGCGATAACTGAAATACAGATCAGTTAACTCCTTAATGGCATTTCGATTAGACGGATCAATTTGTAAAATCTTTGAAAAATTATCTTTTGCGAGATCCGTTTTGCGCATTTCTAATGCAACGGCTGCATCCTCTACCAATGGCTGGATTGCCTTAGGATCGAATGCTATTGCTTTTACAAAATAGTTATGCGCAACCAGCCATCGTTTGGCAAGCTTTTCATCGAGACCCTTTTTAAGATAAATATTAGAACTGTCGGTATTTTGAGCCGAGATGGAATTACAAACAAGAATTGCAGAAAATAGAAGGAGGTTTTTCATATACGAATATTGAATGGCGGTCTCGAAATTAACGAAACACCATTGCTCCAAACGCAGGTATATTGATATTTATTTCATAAATTTTCGTTTTTTTATCGATTTCAACACATGCAATTTCCTTATTCATATAATTTCCACTTCCCCAATATTTTACATCATCACTATTGAAAATTTCTTTCCACTCAACTTTTCCTGCAACTGTTACCTTCCATCCTTCCTGCGGATAGTTAGTGGTGTTTAAAACAATGAGCAATTCTTCAGCTGTAAGCTTTCCCTTTCTTTTAAAAACTATAATCCCTTTATCAGCATTTTCGAGATTTATCCATTCAAAGCCACCAGTATCAAATTGTA
>JANXYS010000019.1 GCA_025355935.1 Chitinophagales bacterium
ACTTATAGACTGCCGCGAGAATGAAACTACCCGCTGATTTTTTGGGGGTGCCGGAACTTTTAGCATAAATGTTATCCTTCGCTTGTTCAATTCTTAATTCGGGGATAAACGTGAAGCCGTCAACTTTAAAATTTGCTGAAAGCGTGTGTGCGAATAAACTCGTGCCCAATCCTTTCACATCGTCTTTGTCGGAAAAGTATTCACTTCGTAATGTAAGACCAAGCCAGGAAAGCGGATCAGCATTGAGATATACTGCCGCACCATACCAATTTTTCGAAGACAAATTTTTGCTGCCGTCCCAAGGCTTAACTGCACTATAAGTACCATTTAAACCAAGGCTAAATTTAGTGGTAACCGTTGCCGTTACAACTGCGTCAAATTGTTGTCCTTTAGCAGTATCAGGACCTTGCCCGCCCACGTAATTTAGGTAAAGTTTTACCTTATCGGTAGGCGCATAACTATACTGTGCTATAAAATATTTTTTGTCCATCTGGCCGGAGGGAGGGGTTCGGTAGTCAGTTGCATTAGATATACCCACCATAAATCCGTGTTTGCCTTTTGTAATATCAGCCTTGAGGCCCGTATGAGTAAATGGCCCATTAGTAAACATGTAGCTCATGCTGTAATTGCGGTTTAATTGTGGGTCGACCAGTTCGTATCCTATATGTGTAGCCCAGGTGCCCGCACTAAATTTAAGCCACGCAGCCGGTGAATAGGTGATATATAATTGCTTAATTGCCTGAGTTATGCCCTGATCATTATAAGCAAACTCTTTTGCACGTTGCCCAAAACCGAGGTCAAGTACTGCTCCAACTTTACCGCCATTATGCTCAAATTTTACCGACGCCATACCCAGGGAAAAATCATTATGGGACCCTGTGAAGCTTGTACGCATATTACCTGCTTGCTTATCAAAATCGTACCGGTAGTAAACGTCGGCCGAGCCGCTAATTGTCAGAAGAGGCTTTTTTACTTCGCTTTCGGGCTCTGCGGCAGTCACCTGCGCTGTCTGGGGAGTTGGCGAAACAGAAGCTAGTTGGCAAAAAGACATCGCACTTGATAACAGGAGTGCTCCTGTTGCAAAAATTTTTTGTAACATTGTAGTGGATTTAATGATCAATAAGGAGGTACAGCAACAAGCTTTGTCGAGAAGCTTTGATTATGCTGTACCTTTTTTCGTTTCAAAAGATAATATTCTAGTGTGCATCCATCTCTTCAACCAAACCACTGGTTTGATGAACGACTAATGTTCCTTGTGAATATTTTTCATCATGCTGGCTGGCATCAAGTCCTAATTCTTCTTCTTCTTCTGTTACACGCATTGGTAAAATGAAGTTGATAAATTTGAAAATGGCATATGATACAGTGAAACTATATAACACTACAATCGATAACGCTTTCAACTGGGTAAAAAAGAACGTTGCATTTCCGTAAGCCAAGCCATCGTTGCCTAAACTGTTAACCGCTTTGGAAGCGAAAACACCGGTCAATAGCATTCCAACCATTCCTCCAATACCATGGCAAGGGAAAACATCCAAGGTGTCATCCAGGGTTGATTTTTGCTTTATTGAAACCGCAATATTACTCACGAGCGCACCAACCACTCCAATAATAATACTTTGTGGGATTGCAACAAAACCGGCGGCCGGAGTGATGGCCACAAGACCTACTACCGCTCCAATGCAGAAGCCCAAAACAGAAGGCTTTTTTCCTTTTAAAACATCAAAGAACATCCATGCTAAACCTGCTGAAGCAGCGGCGGTATTGGTGGTTCCAAATGCATTAACAGCCAGGGAATTTGCAGCAACTGCAGATCCTGCATTGAAACCAAACCAGCCAAACCATAGCAAGCCTGTTCCGATAAGTACGTAGGGAATGTTTGCAGGTGGAATCTCCCTATGCTCTATATGACTTTTACGGCGTTTTAATACCAAAGCGCCGGCTAGTGCAGCACATCCTGCTGTAATATGAACAACTGTTCCACCGGCAAAATCAAGCGCGCCCATCTTTGCCAGGAAGCCATCAGGATGCCAGCTCCAATGAGCAACTGGTGCGTACACAAGAAGACTAAATAAAACGGTAAACAGTATATATGAAGTAAATTTAATTCTTTCAGCGACTGCACCAACTACCAGTCCCGGGGTAATTACTGCAAACATCATTTGGAAAAGCGAAAAGAGCGATAACGGAATTGTATTAGCAGCTCCCCATGCTGGGCCGGAATTCACACCTTTGTAAAATGCGAAAGTGGTTGGGTTTCCTATAAAACCATGAAAAGACTCCCCAAATGACAAACTGAATCCGCAAACAACCCAAAGAACGCCGACAACACCTGCTGCCACTACACTTTTTATCATCGTTGATATCACGTTTTTCCGATGTACCATTCCTCCATAAAAAAAGGCGAGACCAGGAGTCATCAAAAAAACGAGCGCAGTGGATATTAACACCCAAGCAATATCAGACGTATTATATTGAGGGTCCTTAGGGCCGGGAACATAATCTGCAACGGGTTTAATAAACGCTGCTATTATAGCCACTGCAATCAACACTAAAAATGGGGCAATTTGCTTGAACGTGATTTTTTTCATTAAATTCGATTTATGCATTAAGAAATTTAATATCTGAGAACTGAATGCAATTTATAAAAATAATTCTGTGTTATGTGAAATAATAAAAACATATTTTAATTCATAATATTATTTGAATTTCAAATAACTTACTGAAATACATATCAATATGTATTAAGATAAAGAATTTGAGTTATTAGATAATTTCGAAATTTTATACAACATCAGAAATGACGTGCATTGCAGTGTCTTTACTTTCTAAGAAAGAAAACCCCATGAGGGATTTATCAACCTCCCGGCCACACTCTCTACCTTCACTAATTGCCCAGACAACAAGGGATTGACCGCGCCTCATATCGCCGGCTGAAAATATCTTGGGAATATTAGTTCTGAATTTCTTATCTGTAGCTTTAATATTTCCCTTCTCATCAAGTTCTACATCTAGTTCGGTAACCATTCCTTCCTTCTGCGGGGAAACAAAACCCATTGCTAGAAATGCAATTTCACATGGAATCTGTCTTTCACTACCAACAATTTCACTAAATTTTGAGGGACCTCCTGCAACAGGAATATTCCATTCAAGGTCAACAATCTTTAACCCTATTAACTGATCGTTTTCATCTCCTAAAAATTCTTTAGTTGCGATTCCCCAATGACGAAGGGCTCCCTCCTCATGCGAAGAAGTAGTTTTAAGAACCATGGGATAGCTAGGCCACGGCATTGCAATCGTTCTGTTTTCAGGCGGCTTTGAAAGCAATTCAAACTGGGTAACTGATTTGGCTTTATGCCGGTTAGACGTTCCAACACAATCACTTCCTGTATCGCCGCCGCCAATTACAACTACATTTTTTGCGGTCGCCATTATAGCCTCTTCTTCAAACGTTAACTGAGCGTTTCTCTTATTTTGCTGTTTTAAAAAATCCATAGCAAAATGAACACCTTTTAGATGCCGTCCCGGTATCGGCAAATCTCTGGGGATTGTTGATCCGCCCGCCAGAATTATTGCATTATATTCTCGTAAAAGGTCATTTACACTCACGTTAACCCCAACGTTTGCATTGGTTTTAAATGTAATGCCTTCCTCAGCCATAATAGCGATCCGGCGATCGATTATCCATTTTTCCAGTTTGAAATCGGGGATGCCATAACGCAGTAATCCGCCGATACTATCATCCCGTTCGAACACTGTAACATAATGGCCAGCAGCATTTAATTGTGCTGCGGCAGCTAAACCTGCCGGACCACTGCCTACGACTGCTACTTTTTTTCCGGTACGGACATTAGGTTGCTGAGGCTGAACAAAACCTTTATCAAAGGCAATTTCAATGATATGCTTTTCAATTTCTTCTATCGTAACCGCAGGACGATTGATTCCCAGTACGCAGGAAGATTCACAAGGTGCAGGACAAATGCGACCGGTAAATTCAGGGAAGTTGTTAGTAGAAGAAAGAATTTCATATGCTTCTTTCCAATCTTCATGATAAACAGCATCATTAAATTCAGGTATCACGTTTCCGAGCGGGCAACCACTATGGCAAAAGGGTACACCACAATCCATACATCGTGCACTTTGTTCATTAAGTTGGGTATCGGTAAACCGATATACAAATTCATTGTAATTATTCAATCGGTCCTTCACAGGTTGCTTAGAAGGTAATTGCCTGTCAAATTCTTTAAATCCGGTTGGTTTGCCCATGATACATTATTTCAAATACAATTAAATTCAATTGGTTTTTTGGTGGATTTAAGACATGCCGCGATCCCTCACGATTTATTTTGAATATCTGCTTTAGCAGCCAGTTTATTCTGCAAAACCTTTTTATAATCTTTAGGAAAAACTTTTACAAAGTTTTTTAACTGATTTATAAAGTCATTTAATACAAAGCCCGCAATGGTACTATTAGTATATTGATAGTGGGCGGAAATCATAGCATAAAGTTCAGAAGCATCTTCTTCATTGACCGGGTCGAGATCGACCATCTCCTTATTGCAATTTGCATCCAGCTGATTTTTGACGTCATATATATATGCGATACCTCCGCTCATTCCCGCGGCAAAATTTCTACCAGTATCACCTAAGATAACTACCCGACCAGCTGTCATATATTCACAGCCGTGATCGCCAATGCCTTCTACAACTACATGAGCACCGGAGTTTCTTACCGCAAAACGTTCACCCGCCTTCCCTAAAATAAATGCTTTCCCACTTGTTGCGCCATAAAAGGCAACATTTCCTATAATACTATTTTCTTCCGGTACAAAAGAAGATTCTTTCGGCGGATAAATGATGAGCTTTGCGCCACTGAGCCCCTTCCCAAAATAATCATTAGCATCGCCTTCCAGTTCAAGGGTTACCCCACAGGTATTGAAAGCTGCGAAGCTTTGTCCGGCGGTACCATTAAATTTAAAATGGATGGTATCTTCCGGCAGACCCGCGGCTTTATATTTTTTTGTAATCTCGTTTGATAAGATAGTGCCTACAGTTCTATCGGTGTTGATAATATCGAAGGTTCCTGACACTTTCTGCTGGTTTGCGAGTGCGGGAAGCGCCAATTCCAACAATTTCCAGTCTAGTAGATTTTCAAGACCATGATCCTGCTTCTCCTGGTTGAATAAGCCGGTGATTTCCGAATTGGGTTCCTTGTATAAAATAGGGGAAAGATCAAGTTTACTAAATTTCCAATGCTCTATATTTTCTTTCATCTCCAGGTCACCTACCTGTCCTACCATTTCATTTACCGTACGATAGCCCAGTTCAGCCATAATTTCTCTGAGTTCCTGCACTAAGAACCGAAAAAAGTTAACTATATGATCTGGATTACCGGTAAATTGTTTGCGTAGATCCTGGTCCTGAGTTGCTACGCCCACCGGACAAGTATTTAAATGGCATTTGCGCATCATGATACATCCTTCAACTACGAGTGCAGCTGTAGCTACGCCCCACTCTTCAGCACCAAGCAAAGCTGCTATTGCAATATCTCGCCCCGTTTTCATTTGTCCATCAGCCTGCAAAACTACACGGCTCCTAAGTTTGTTTTTAAGAAGGGTTTGCTGCGCTTCTGCCAGGCCAAGTTCCCAGGGTAACCCTGCATGCCTGATTGAAGATAACGGGGACGCACCTGTGCCTCCGTCGTGTCCGGCTATAAGAATTACGTCGGCCTTCGCTTTTGCGACGCCGGCTGCAATGGTTCCTACTCCTGCTTTGCTTACAAGCTTTACATTAATACGGGCTTCCCGATTGGCGTTCTTCAGGTCAAATATCAGTTGAGCGAGGTCTTCAATGGAATAAATATCATGATGCGGTGGTGGCGAAATTAAACCTACGCCCGGTGTAGAATGTCTTGTCCTCCCAATCCAGTCATCAACCTTGTATCCGGGTAGTTGCCCACCCTCGCCCGGCTTTGCACCTTGAGCCATCTTTATTTGGAGCTCATCGGCTTCTGATAAATACAAGCTGGTAACGCCAAATCGCGCACTGGCAACCTGTTTAATTGAACTTCTCATGGAATCGCCATTAGGCAATTTTGAATAACGCACTTCATCCTCTCCACCTTCTCCGGTGTTACTTTTTCCGCCTAAGCGGTTCATAGCAATGGCCAAAGTAGTATGGGCTTCCCACGAGATAGAACCGAAAGACATAGCCCCGGTTGCAAAACGACGATATATGTTTTCAGGAGATTCGACCTCCGCTATCGGAATAGAGGCACGGTTCTTTTTAAAACAAAATAAACTTCTCAACGTCGCAGCTTTTTCACTTTGATCATTCACAAGCTTAGTGTATTTTTTAAATACTGAATAATCATTCGTGCGTGTTGAATGCTGCAGTAAATGAATCGTCTGTGGATTGAAAAGATGAAATTCCCCTTTGCGCGTCCATTGGTAAATTCCACCTACCGGGAGCCTGTCAACAGGGATGGTTTTTTTACTGAATGCTATATAATGCTTTG
>JANXYS010000038.1 GCA_025355935.1 Chitinophagales bacterium
CGCTTTACCATCGTCCGGATTTTTGTCGGATGCACCTGTAAGCAAAATGCTGCTCTGCAGATTACTCCTCAAACGATCGCCCATAATGTTTAGTAGGTTATGATACACTGCTAATTGCCTTGCTGACCTTCCTGAATTTAAATTGGCAGGCTGCCCTTCCTGCAATTGTGCTTCTCTAAAACTAACAGCTTGTGGCTGAGTAAGCATTACATAACGGGCTGGGATTTCACTCTCACCCATATTGAAGAATATAGAATTCCGCAAAGGAAAGGTTTCTTTTACCTGGCGGTTCAGCGGCACTACTTTTGGTGCCCTCACTGAAAAGTTTACATTGTTGTCCTGGGAAGCAGTCACGGCCCTTACCTCGTTAACGGGTGCAGGTAATGAGAGTGCTTTTCTTCCCGTACCGAATTTAAGTGCTATACCCGCACGTACGGTGTACAATGCCCAAGATTCGACTGTACGTGGCGACTGACCGAGATTTGTTTGAAAAGATGCAAAAGGCGATAACGTAAATTGGGTGGAAGCTGACTTTGCTGAAAGCGGGATATCGACCCCTGCTCCTGCCTGCGCAGACAGCACCGTCTTGCGAATGTCGCTAAAATCGCCGCGCTTATCCGTCTGCTTATCCTGGGTATATATGAAACGTTTGCTTACGTTAATACCTACGGTTGGCCCCGCGAAAATATAAAAAGATGATTTAAAAGGCGCAAATCTTATACTTGGTTCGATGCTTACATAGCTTAGATTGCTGGAAAGGTTTTCAGCGCAGTTACAGGGTGCTGTTGCGCTATCGAACTTACCGCCTCGGTTATCGAAAGCAACATTCAGCATTCCTCCCCAGGTTTTGTTTGGGCGGTATTCTGTTAAGACAGAAGCGTAAGGCTTTACACCGTCACCCTTATGAAAAGGGGTTGGTGCAGTTACGTTACCATTTAGCATTTGTGTATTACCACCGTAGAAATTAAAGTTTGCAGCGCCTGATTCGCCAAACCACCATGCAGGCTGTACGCGCGACCCTTGCTGCGTCTGCGCGTTTACGCCAGCTGAAAGTACAAGGCCTACTATCAATGCGGCCCCAGTTTTGGATATAATAAATTGTTTCATGAAAATATTTTATAAATGAGGTGATAAAAGTCCCGCCTGCTCCGGCGGGACAAATAAGATTAATTAGTTAGGAACGTTGATAGTTGTATTTACCATTGTAACCGATGCGACCAGTGAAATTGCCCTACCATTTAATACTGTTTGTACAGCATTACCGGCAGTGGAAAACACAACACCTGCAGAAGAAATGATGGTTCCGGTCATGACACCGCCGCCCGCGGCATTAATGATTGCACTGCTGCCAATATACCAGAACACATTCTTGGCAAGAGCACCATTTATTAATTTCACGCTTCTTGCGCCCGCCGGGCCTGCCACGCCTACCGTTAGTCCCGCAGCCGTTTGAAATATCCATTGCGCATTGGGATCTCCCTTAGCATCAAGCGTGAGGTCACCATTAGTAATTTTAAATGTGCCACTGGCTGATTTGTAAATGCCGGGTGCTAATGTTAAACCACCTAGTTCACCAGCGCCAGGATCCATACCACCCGGTTTCGAAGCAGGAGAGATACTATTATAGGCAACAGTTGCATCCAAAGATGCCTGCGAGGCGATGGAAAAAGAAGTGGCTGTGCCAGGAAACGGGGGTGCAGTATAAATACGCCCGGTTACCAGGCCTACATTTAGTGGTGTTTCCGTGTATATATCGCCGGTAGTTCCATCGTGAAATCCGGTTATTAGCGTCGACGCCGCAGTAGTACCGATGCTTCCATTATTAATTACTGTATTAAGGCCTGAATTTGTAATGCCTGCATTACCGCCAAAGGCACCGAACAAGGCAACACTTCCAAGGAAAGTTGGCGGAGAAGTGGAAGAGGTTGTGAAGCTCCATGTATAATCACTTACCATCGAATTCCCGGCAAGGTCCTGCGCTCCTGTAGTTATAGTAGCAGTGTAAAGGGTATTCGGCATCAGGCTGACCGACGGAGAGAATACTGCAGTAGTACCAGAATAACTAACAATCCCTGCAATCGGTGTCCCGCCCTGTTTTAATAAAAATGTGAGGCTGTTGATCGTTTGAGCATTCATAACCTCACTAAAAGTGGCAGTAATTTTTTTATTGAGTGCTACGTTCACGGCCAGGTTTACTGGATCAGTCGCAATTACTGTTGGTTTAGTTGCATCTGTTGAAGTACCCGTGGTAAATGTCCAAACGTAATCATTAACGAGAGCATTCCCGCCCAGATCTCTAGCTCCGGATGTTATAGTTGCTGTATATAATGTGTTTGCTGTAAGATTCACCGAAGGTGAGAATACTGCAGTGTTACCAGAGTAAGAAACTATCCCAGTGATAGAAGTTGTCCCGGCCTTTAAAAGGAATGTGCTTGTGTTAATTGACGAGCTATCCATCACCTCGCTGAATTGGGCAAATATTTTTTTGTTGAGAATCACGCCGCTCTCGGTATTAAAGGGATCTGTTGATATTACCGTTGGTGCAATTATATCGGTTGATGCCCCTGTAGTGAAACTCCATACGTAATTTTCAATCATAGCATTTCCGGCCAAATCCTTAGCACCTGTAGTAATAACTGCCGTGTACTTGCTACTGGTTTTGAGTAGGACAGCCGGGGAGAAAGTGGCCGTTACTCCACTATATGTGACCACGCCGGCAACTGGTGAACTTCCTTCCATAACCCTAAAGGTTATGGAATTGATAGTAGTTGAATCCATTACCTTATTAAAGCTCGCTGCAATTTTGGAGCTTATATTTATACCAGTGGCGGCATTTGCAGGATTTGTAGAAATTACGATTGGGCAAAACGCTTTAATACCTGACTCTTCGCGAATTTTTTTACAGCCGGCGGAAAAAATGGCGAGTAAAGAAAAAATAAAAGCAAGAGTTGTGATGTGTATGGTAGTGTGAGTTCGGGGTACACGGGCGTGTAAGCCCATTAAGGGGTTGGCATTTTTGGTCATAGGTAAAAGATTTAGTTTTGAGTAATATTGATACTTTCTAATCATCAATTAACCCGCCCCGAAACCAAATTGGGAATTACTTTCATACAAGCTGTACATAATACCCGTTTTTAAATATTTAAGTGACTGCGTAACAACCATGTTAGTTGAACATTCAAATATGTTATTCTTTTAATCTCAGTCTTATTCATACCTACTTAAACCTGCGAAAGGAAAAAAATATGGGGAATATTTTTCTGTAGTTATCTCCCTACCCCTGCCAATATTGGGTTACATAGATTATGATTATCCCGTATAGATCGTAATCTTATCGTCAGGCAAAAGTTTAAAGGTGCATTTGAGTTATATATTTTAGAATACGCGAAGACGTTTGTTGGAGCCTGTTTGTAATTCACATTCGGTTAAGAGTAATGCCATTTGCCAACGTTGGGCCTCTTAAAATTTCGGTCGGCAGTCATATACAGCAGAATCCAACCGAAATAAACATCTCATGGATCGAAGAGTTGGAAACTCCACACAAACACATTCGGCATTGACAAATGATCATGATTTTAATCCCTGATAGGTTTTATTAATCTAATGATTAAAACTTACCAGCATCAACATCTTTGATGAATTTTATAACGCCACTCATAAATACCTCCTGATCGTCCCACATTGCAAGATGACTACCATTAGGGCAATACAGATAGCGACCTTTTTTCACCAGCGTACTTTGCGCTTCCATAGCAGCTGGATCCATCGTGTCAAACCTTGCCCCTACCATTAGGGTTGGTACGGTAATTTCTTTTAGGCGGTCTTTGATATTCCAGTTTGCAAGGCGGCCGCTAATACCAAACTCGCTTGGCCCCTGCATCATACTGTAAATTTCACCGTTAACGTGTTTAAGTGAACGGTTAAAGCCATCGGGCCAATCTGTCAAACGGCATAAATGTTCATGGTAAAAATTTGGGATTAGCAGTTCCATGTAGCGGGGATTATCGAAATCTTTTTTTGCCTCAAGCGCTTTAATTTCTGAGAGTACCTCCGGTTTCATTTGTTTAGCTAAGATTTCGTCTGCATATTTCCCATATTCCGGGGCACTAGCTACCATATTCGCGACAAGCATTCCTTTTAAATGCTGTTGATATTTAAGCGCATACTCCATGGCTAAAATACCGCCCCACGAGTTACCAAGGATGTAAAAATTGGTACTATCTGCTCCAATAGCCTGCCGTACCTGTTCCACTTCGTCAACAAAACGGGCGATTGTCCAGAGACTACTGTCTTTAGGCTGATCACTATAGTATGAGCCTAACTGGTCATACTCATAGAATTCAAAAGCTTCGCTTTGAAAAAAGGTTTCAAAACATTCCATATACTCATGCGTCATTGCTGGCCCACCATGCAACAATAATATTTTTATTTTAGGATTTCTTCCAAATCGTTTTGTCCAAACTTTAAACATGCCCACTGGCGTGTTTATAGGAATCAGTTTCACCCCTCCAGAAGCTATCGAATCTCCGTAATTAAAGTAATCAACTGCTGGTTTACTGGGCGAATTTTCCTTTCGCTTGCAGGATAGTAGGATTAAAACAACCAGGATCAAAGAAAGTGTACGCATGTAATTCATTTTTATAAAGAGAAATGAGAAATGAAGTTGTTGCATTGTTTGTAAATTCTGAATATTCTTTGTAAAAAGACGCGATTTCCCGGTCATACTTTCGGTTACAACTCACGGTCGTTTGATTGCACAAAAAATATATAACTCGCCGAGCGTAAAAGAAAAAACAGG
>JANXYS010000040.1 GCA_025355935.1 Chitinophagales bacterium
TATACGTTAAGATTATTTCCAGCCTTCAATTTCAGTTATCCGCAATACTCAAAGAATATTTTCTCCTACTATAATAATATCGCTAACGGCAGAGTTAGGTTGGCCACTAAAACCAATCCTGATTCCAAAAAACGCCCGAAAATGATTGTAATCTGGAGCAAGATCAAATAATGATTAAAAAATTGTTTAATAAAAAGCCCTTTAATTTCTAAAGGGCTTTGTTGTTTGTATTGTACAACCTTATCTTTGCCATTCTAAAAAAAAAAGTATGTCGTATTTATTTACATCGGAATCTGTTAGTGAAGGACACCCGGATAAAGTTGCCGATCAGATCAGTGATGCACTGATCGATAATTTTTTAGCTTTTGATCCTACGAGTAAAGTTGCTTGTGAAACACTTGTGACGACAGGGCAAGTAGTTTTAGCCGGAGAAGTTAAAAGTAAAGCCTACTTGGATGTTCAGGAAATCGCCCGAGGTGTTATCCGTAAGATAGGCTACACTAAAAGCGAATATATGTTTGAAGCGAACTCATGTGGTATATTATCTGCTATTCATGAGCAAAGCGGGGATATCAACCAGGGTGTTGACAGGAAGAAGAAAGAAGAACAAGGAGCAGGCGACCAGGGAATGATGTTTGGTTATGCCACTAGTGAAACGGATAACTATATGCCCCTGGCATTAGCGCTATCACACGATATTCTTATTGAGCTTGCGGCTGTTCGTCGTGAGAACAAACAAATTAAATATCTACGCCCTGATGCTAAAAGTCAGGTAACACTAGAATATGATGACAATAACCAGCCCACCCGGATTGATGCAATTGTCGTCTCCACACAACATGATGATTTTGGGGCAGATGAAGTAATGTTAGCGAGAATTAAGAAAGACATAGTTTCTATAGTCATTCCAAGGGTCAAGGCCAAATATCCGAAGTACGCTCACCTTTTTAATAACAAAATTCAATATCATATTAATCCAACCGGGAAGTTTGTTATTGGCGGTCCGCATGGTGATACTGGTTTGACCGGTCGTAAAATCATCGTGGATACTTATGGTGGTAAAGGTGCTCATGGCGGTGGTGCATTCAGTGGTAAAGATCCAAGTAAGGTAGATCGTTCTGCAGCTTACGCAACACGTCATATTGCTAAGAATCTTGTAGCAGCAGGATTGTGCGATGAGGTGCTTGTCCAGGTGTCGTACGCAATTGGGGTGGCAAAACCGACCAGCATAAACGTGGTTACTTACGGAACATCAAATGTGGACTTAACCGATGGTCAAATTGCTGAAAAGATTATGACAATGCCATGCTTTGACATGCGCCCTTACTTTATCGAACAAAGGCTAAAGCTCCGGAACCCGATGTACAGCGAAACAGCTGCTTACGGACATATGGGTCGTAAAAATGAAATTGTAGAAAAATCGTTCACCAGCCCTGATGGCAAAGTGATAAAACAAAAAGTCGAATTATTTACATGGGAGAAACTGGATGCTGTTAAAGAAGTAAAAAAAGCTTTCGGTTTATAAATACTTAAAAGACCTTAGTGAAGCCCCTCCCATAGAGGGGTTTTTCTTTTTAAATACTTTCATTTATAAGGCAGATAGCGCGCTTTTTAAAAAGATAAATAAACCTAAATTTACAAAGTGAAAAATTTCAGACATCAGCATCATCGCCCAAAGAAAAATACCCTTGTTGTCGGCCGCGCTTCTGTTATAAAAGCTATGCAGGAGGGGAAACAACTTGAACGTATCTACATGCAAACGACCGTGCATGGTGATACAATTGATGAGATCAAAAAACTTGCTGCTCAGTACCTCGTACCTATTAATAAAGTGCCGGTTGAGAAGCTGAACAATTTCAATGTAAGTAACCATGAAGGCTGTATTGCACAGATATCAAAAATTCAATACCAGGATTTGCAGGATGTTATTTCTTTTGTAGTCGATGAAGGTAAAACGCCGTTATTCCTGATTCTTGACGGCATTACGGATATCCGGAACATTGGTGGTATTGCCCGGAGTGCTTATGCCATGGGAGTAAATGCGATAATTATCCCTGATAAAGGCGTTGGTGCCCTAAACGAAGATGCTATCCTCACATCTGCGGGTGCATTGGAAGAGATTCCAGTTTGTCGGGTGAGTAGTCTTCTAAAGGCAGTTGACGATTTGCATATGAATGGGATTGTCGTTTACGCAAGCGAAATGAAAGCTGCAAAGAGAAGTTATGATATTGATTTTTCGATTCCCGCGGCCATTGTAATGGGAGGAGAAGAGCATGGTATTTATCCTACACTTCTCAAGATATGCGATGAACAATTTCAGATACCCATGCCTGGTAATTTTGAAAGTCTCAATGTCTCGGTAGCAGCCGGCATAATTCTGTATGAGGTTGCCCGGCAACGCGGCTAGTGAAAAAATAACATAAAGATGGATGTAACCAGGATTGAAATTTTAAAACCCGTAAAGCTGGTAGAATGCCCTCGTGATGCTATGCAGGGCTGGCCTCATTTTATCCCGACGCATACCAAGATAGACTACCTAAACGCACTGCTTAAAGTAGGATTTGATACGATTGATGCGGGCAGTTTTGTATCTCCGAAAGCAGTTCCTCAAATGGCAGACACTGCGGACGTGATCAGCAAAATTAAGATTGATACAAGCAGGTCAAAAATTTTAACTATTGTGGCGAACGAAAGAGGAGCTCAAGAAGCGGTAATGTTTGAACAGGTTGCCTTTCTTGGTTTTCCATTTTCAATCTCCGAAACGTTTCAAAAGAGAAATACAAATTCTACTATTCTTGAGTCAATGGAGAGAGTGGAGGAAATTCAAAACCTGTGTGTAAAAAATAAGAAGCAACTGGTATTGTATATTTCCATGGGGTTTGGAAATCCCTACGATGATCCATATTCTGAGCAGATTGTTTTTGAATGGGTAAAAAGAATGGCCGAGATAGATGTCAATATCATTTCTTTAGCAGATACGGTAGGAGTTGCAGATAAAACTCAAATTCTGTCAACAACCAAATACCTGGTAGAGGCTTACCCGCAAATGGAGATCGGCGTACATCTTCATTCAACAAGTGCAAACTGGGAAGAAAAACTGGAGGCGGCAGTTGAAGCAGGTTGTTCACGATTCGACGGGGCATTAAAAGGGGTGGGAGGGTGTCCATTTGCAAATGATGAACTTATAGGCAATATGGACACCGAACTTATGGTACCATTCTTTTCATCTTTAAATAGATTGCCTATTTTGGATATGGAACAACTCGAAGTTTGTAGCAAAATGGCAGCAGAAATATTTATTTAATATGGAATTTCACCTGAATTTTACTCCTAAAAATATTACAAAGCAAATTGCCATCGACGATAGCGTTATGCTCATGGGAAGTTGTTTTACAGAAAACATTGGTGAAAAATTGAAGAGTCATAAGTTCTCTATTTTGCAAAATCCTAATGGGATTTTATTTAATCCGGTTAGCGTAACAGAGGCCTTGAACACTTATCTTTTAAATCAAAGTCTGGCGACAGAGGAGTTATTTTACCTTGATGAATGTTACCATAGCTGGCATCATCATAGCCGGTTTTCCGGGCCCAACCCTCTAGCAGTAATCGATACAATTAATCAAAGTACTGCAGATGCCCACAAATTTTTAAAATGCGCTGATTTTTTGATGATAACTTTAGGCTCCGCCTGGGTATATGAATTAACTGCAGCCGCGCCATCATACAGGCCGGGGAGGGTGGCAGCGAATAATCATAAAGCCCCGTCAAAGTGGTTCCAAAAGCGTTTACTGGGTATAGACGAGGTTTTTTCAATGTTACAGACTCTGACAAATTCCCTCAAACGCTTTAATCCTACGCTCGAAATTTTATTTACGATAAGCCCCGTCCGTCATTTACGGGAGGGTTTTGTTGAAAATAATAGAAGTAAGGCTGTCCTCATTTCTGCAGTTCATCAGGTTGTGGATCAAATGCTTGGTACCTACTATTTTCCTGCTTATGAATTGGTAATTGACGATTTAAGAGATTATAGATTCTACTCAGAGGATCTAGTTCATCCGAATTACGCTGCAACCAATTATGTCTGGCAGAAGTTTGTAGCGGCCTGTATTACGAATGAATCACAATTGGTGATGAAGGAAATAAA
>JANXYS010000134.1 GCA_025355935.1 Chitinophagales bacterium
CCCTGACCATATGTCGCTGCGATCGAACCGTTGAAGCCTTTTTGCTTATTCTTCTTCGTCTTTATATTTATAATCCCCGAGTTCCCTGACGCATCATACTTCGCTGATGGACGGGAAGCCTACGTACATGAGTAGCGTTGACCTCGCAAATTACCTTCGGGGTTTGCCCTCTTCTAATATTGATCAGATTGAGATTATGACCAATCCATCAGCGAAGTATGATGCGTCAGGGAACTCGGGGATTATAAATATAAAGACGAAGAAGAATAAGCAAAAAGGCTTCAACGGTTCGATCGCAGCGACATATGGTCAGGGTATTTATCCCAAAACCAACAATAGCTTAAATCTAAACTACCGTGTTGGTAAAATCAATATTTTTAGTACGCTTAGTGCTAACTACCGTAAAAACATTAATAACCTCGACATTCATCGTACATATGGCAACTCCGATAAGTCTGTTCGGGCCATATTTGAGCAGAAAACTATTACTAAACGTTCGAACTCGAATTACAATGCCAAGGTTGGAATGGATTTCTATGCTACAAAGAAAACCACGCTGGGGATTGTCCTGACTGGCTACACAACCCCTGGTAAAGAAACAGGCTCCAGCACCAGTTACCTGAAAAGTCCATTCGGAGTTGTTGATTCTATAGTTACTGCTGACCGTGTAGAAAACAGCACGTGGAAAAATGGCGCAATTAATTTCAACCTTCGCCATAGTTACGATTCAACAGGCAAAGAAATTTCGGCAGATCTGGACTTCCTCCAATATAAATCGGGCAGGAATCAAAACTTTGTCAACGGAACCTACAACCCCGACTTCACCAACAAATACAGTGACCGACTGATTGGAGAATTACCATCAAATATTAAGATTTACTCTGCAAAAATTGATTACACTCAGCCGATTACAAAAGCTCTGAAAATGGAGACAGGTGCAAAGTTTAGCTTTGTAAAAACTGACAATGCTGCCGATTATTTCAATATGATAAACCAATCAAAGACGGCAGATTACACCAAAACGAATCATTTTAAATACCAGGAAAATGTTAATGCGGCCTATGTAAATTTAAATAAGACAGTAAAAAAATGGGGATTTCAGCTAGGCCTTCGTGCAGAAAATACAAACTATGAAGGGTTGCAATTCGGAAATCCGACCAAGAGAGATTCTTCTTTTAAACGGAGTTATACTAATGTTTTTCCTACCTCGTATGTCAGCTACAATGCAAATGATAAGAACCAATACAGTGTATCATTTGGAAGAAGGATCAATCGCCCTGATTATGAAGATCTGAATCCGTTTCTCTTCTTTATTGATAAATATACTTATGAAGAAGGGAATCCTTTTCTTAAACCTATGTACTCAAATGTATTCGAGCTTTCGCATACCTACAGGCAATTTCTTACAACAACATTTAATTACAGTCACACAACCGACCTTTTCAATGAGACCTTCAGACAGAATAATCAGCCAAATGATAGCATATCTACTATTGTCAGCAGGGGTAATTATGGCATTGTAAATAACATTAGTTTGTCATCAAACGCTGAGGTAAAGGTCGCGAAATGGTACACTGCGATGATTTATGCAGAAGGCCGTTACCAGGAATTTAAAGGAGATCTTAATGGTGAAAACCTTAACATTAAGAGTACTAACATCACCGTAAATTTAAACAACCAGTTTAATTTCAAGCAAGGCTGGTCAGGAGAAGTTTCTGGATTCTACCGTAGTAAGGGAAGTGAAGGACAAATCACTATTCATGATATTATGGGATTTGATGCTGCAGTGAAAAAAGATGTCCTTAAAAGTAAAGGTTCGCTGAGGTTGTCAGTTCGGGAATTCACCGGTCCAATGAAGGTTAACGGGAACATTAATTTTAATAACACCAAAGTTAACTTTACTCAGAAGCGTGACAGCAGGGTAGTTACTCTCGGCTTCAACTACAGGTTTGGTAAGCCTATCAAAGGATTAAAAAATCGCAAATCAGGTGGTACAGGCGATGAGCAAAACCGGGTAAAATCAGCAAATTAAAATAAGAAAATTAGGCATTGGAAAGCGCAACCTTCTGGGTTGCGTTTTTTATCTTTACAAAAAAAAATATGGCATCGTTTGACATGGTAAGCAAAGTTGATCTGCAAACATTAGACAACGCGGTAAACATTGTAAGCAAAGAAATTACAAACCGCTTTGATTTTAAAGGGGCGCATGTTGTTATCGACCTGAATAAAAAAGATTTTAAATTAAACCTCGAGGCCGACAGCGAAATGAAACTAACCCAGATAATCGACGTCTTGATAAGCCGAAGCATGAAGCAGGGGTTAGCAGCTGAAATATACGATCTCACTAAAGAACCTCATCAAAGCGGTAAGGTAACCAAGCAAGAGATTCCGGTTCGAAATGGTATTAAACAAGAAGATGCGAAGAAGATCGTAAAATTGATTAAAGACAGCGGCCTGAAAGTACAGGTAGCCATTATGGATGATGTTATTCGTGTAACCGGGAAAAAAATCGATGATTTGCAGGACGTTATTCAAGCAAGTAAGTCATGGGATACCGGAATAGCGCTTCAGTTTGTAAATATGAAAAACTAAACAATCCCACCAACTCAGCATAAAATGGTCTGTTTTTTTACCGCTTTTAGAGATTATCCCTTAATTTCGCACTTTCTAAAAATTATACGGCAAAATCCGTATTTAAAAAATTAATTATGAAACAAGGCGTTCACCCAACTAATTACAGAACAGTAGTATTTAAAGATATGAGTAACGGAACTACATTTTTAAGCCGTTCTACTGCACAAACCAACGAGAAAATCGTTTTTGAAGGCGATGGTAAGGAATACCCGGTTATAAAACTCGAGATATCTAATACCAGCCATCCATTTTACACAGGTAAAAATGTATTGGTTGATACTGCAGGTCGTATTGACAAATTTAATAAGCGTTTCGGTAAAAAAGAAAAAGTAGGTGAACCTAAACCTGTTACTGACTAATCTTTTTTTAAATAAAATATTGCCTCCCGTTTACCGGGAGGTTTTTTTTTGTGGTGAAGGCTGACGGTTAAAATTAATAAGGAGTTTAAGCACATCTTTAGTATTTTTAAAATTGATGAAAGTTTTTTTAGACGATACTAAATGTCGGGAAGCCCTCTTTCCATTTACATTAACCAGGCATGTTTCAGACATCCGGGTGGGCATCTATACAATCCGCGAAAAATGGGAAAAACTGCTTGGAATTGAAGTCATAACTGAAAGGGTTGAACGCGAAAAGGCAAGCTTTACAATCAACGCCAATATCATCCCAACACAACAGAACATCGAATTCCTTATAAAGGCCTCTACTGATAAGATCTCAATTATGGAGATTGACGGGGTTAAGATATTGAACCATCCATGGCAAATCTTCCAATATAACGACTGGGCATTGCGGGAAGATTTTAAGTGGATACAAACTACCGGTATATCAGCCGCCATCAGTTCTACCAATACTGTCATTAATGCGCAGGACATTTATATCGAAGCTGATGCCCAGGTTGAATATTCTTTTTTAAATGCTGCAAACGGGCCCATTTACATCGGGCATAATTCACTCGTAATGGAAGGTAATTTCATTCGGGGGCCATTTGCTATGTGCGATCATGCTGTATTAAAAATGGCAGGCAGAATGTATGGTGCCACAACCATCGGGCCCCATTGTATTGCGGCGGGCGAAATAAAAAACTCCGTTATGTTTGGTTTCAGTAATAAAGCCCACGATGGGTATCTCGGCGATAGTGTGATAGGAGAGTGGTGCAACCTTGGTGCCGGAACAAGCAACAGCAACTTGAAGAACACGGCGGGAACAATACAGTACTTTCTAAATAATAATTCAGAAGCCATCGCTGCAGGCAGTAAAGGCGGATTGTTGATGGCAGATTACAGCAGGGTCGCCATAAATACGTCTTTTAACACAGGAACAGTTGTTGGTGTTTGCTGCAACATATTCGGCGACATTTCGTTAAGGAAATATTTACCTGACTTTTCATGGGGCCATGATCGCTACATTTTTGAAAAAGCACTGCGTGATATTGCCGCTTGGAAGGAAATGAAAAACCAAAAACTAACTGACCGGGAAATATCAATACTTAGATCAGTTTACGAACGCTGACAATTATCAAATGCAAAAATATCCTCGGAGGTATGCGTATCTTGGGGCAACTAATTAATCAAACTTTACCAAATCAATCAACATGCGCAAACAAATTGCAGCGGCTAACTGGAAAATGAATTTAACCCTCACTGAGGCAGAAAGCCTCGCGGATGAACTTCTGCAAACCAATCATGCCCTTTCTGATGATCAGCTGGCAATTTTTGCAGTTCCTTACCCTTATTTGATACCAGTACGGACAAAGTTTGAGGGAAAGGAAAATGTATATGTTGCAGCTCAGAATTGCTCGGCGAATAAGAACGGGGCATTTACCGGTGAAGTGAGTGCCGCAATGTTACAGAGCATCGGGATTGAATATGTGGTTATCGGCCATAGTGAACGAAGAGAATATAACCATGAAGACAATTCCTTACTTGCGAAGAAAATTGATGTAGCCCTGGAATTTAATTTAAAACCTATTTTTTGTTGCGGGGAGGCCCTTTCTATCCGTGAAGCTGGTAGCCAGGATGCATACGTAGGAACACAGCTTGAAGAGAGCTTGTTCCATTTGAGTCCGAGCGACGTTGATGGATTCATCATTGCCTATGAACCAATTTGGGCGATCGGCACAGGCCGAACGGCGACCAGTGAACAGGCGCAGCAAATGCATGCACATATTCGTTCGGTGCTCACGTCCAAATACGGAAAGGAGGTGGCTGATAGTATTTCCATTTTATACGGGGGGAGTGTAAAAGCTTCAAATGCAAAGGAAATATTTGGCCAGCCCGATGTTGATGGTGGCTTGGTTGGTGGCGCAAGCCTCGTTGCCAGTGAATTCGCTACTATTATCAGCAGTTTAAAATAATCTGGAAAATATTGAAATGCAACTAAAACAAGCCCTGATAAAAAATACCGGCTGGAATTTTATCGGGCTTTTCTTTACGTTTACTAATAATATTTTTATAGTAAGGGTGCTTGGGGCAGCCTCGAGCGGCAGTTTTTTTTACAGCATTGCTTTTTTAATCCTTTTAGTAATTTTATTGAGATTGGGGATTGAGAATGGCCTTACTTATTTTGGGGCAAAATCCCAATCATCTACAGGCTTTCTCCTGTCGCTTCTAATTCCACTTTCGGTTTTGCAATGGTTGTGTTGTTATTTCGTTCTTGTAAAATTTAAACTTGCGATTCAGTCCTTCTCACCAGTTTGGGCGAGTACATTTGTAACTGCAAATATTTTCCTGTACTATATAACTGCTTTCTTTCATGCCCGAAAACAATTTTCGGCGATAAATATAATTTCCACGATCAGTACACTTATACAGTGTTTGGCACTCGGGTATTGCTATTTCAACCAGGGCGCGGCCTTAAAGGGTTTAGGTATCAATGATACCTACACGCAATTATTTAAGATACTTACAATTACCACCGTCTTACAGGTTATAGTGACCTTAATAGTCTTTGTTGTCCAGAATAAAGATGTTTTTGTAGGTTACTCTTTTAATAAAAAGCTTGTTAGTGACCTGGTGAAATACTCAGGGTTTAATTACTTAAATGCAATTCTCGTATTTCTCGGGACAAGGATGGATTTTTATTTTGTTGAAAAATATTGCACACTAGGTGAGTTGGGAAATTACATCCAGGCGGCTAAGATAGGACAACTGGGTATGGTGCTTCCGGGGCTTATTGGTGGTGTGGTGTTTCCTTTCGCAATTAACTCTGGCAATGGTTTCAGCGAAAAGGTTGCCAGTCTTTGCCGGCTTGTTACCAGCTTGTTTATTTTCGTTTTCATTGGCATCTTGTTTTTGGGATATTTCCTATTTCCGCTTCTATTGGGAAATGAGTTTACCCTTGTGTATAAGATAGTTCTTATAACCATCATTGGCATTACCTGTATGGGATTGAGTATTATTTTAATGTCGTATTTCGAAGGAAAAAATCTCCAAAAAATAATCCTTTATTCTAATGCTACGGCACTCGGGTTGATATGGCTTGGAGACTACCTGCTTGTTGAACAGTTTGGCTACCTGGCAGCAGCCTCTGTTTTTACAATTGGGAATTTTGCAGGCCTGGTTATTTTTTTGTATTTCTTCACAAAACAATCTGGCCTCAGAATTCGAACTATGTTTGTTGTGAGGAGGTCAGATCTACTGACGCTATTCTCGTATTTAAAGGTATAGCAACCTCGCGTCGCCACCTCTTTCTTATTTGCACGTTTATTGGATGCTCAAGATATTTATAGAATAATATAGCAAGAATATTGATAAAGATAAAAATCAAAAATGGATTACCACTAATGTAACTCCTGAAAAGATCCACGAAAATAAAAAGGTGCAGCAGGTAAAAACAATAAGATGACTTTCCAAGTAAAAGAAAAACCCGACTCTGCAACAGGGAGCGGATCCATGATTTTTCCGTTAACAATCCCCAAAAAAAAACTGCGATCCCGGTAACAGGCAAAAAAAAGTTGTTAACCAGGATGCCAGCAGGGAAATAGTCGCCATAATGATCATCTGTATGAAACATGGATAATATAAAAATCCAGAAGATGATCATACCTACGCCCACATGTGTAAATAATGGAAATTTAAAATCTACCTGCTTTTTGTTGAGATAAAGCAAACCAACCGCCATTCCGGCAAAAAACTCCAGGCAACGACCAAAAAAAGTAAAATTGAAAAGAAAGCGGAAATCTTTAAATAGTCCCAGTGGCGATCCATTAAAAATCAGGACGAATACCAGGCCTAAAAGGATTAGGAACACTGGCATCAGCAGGAACCCGCTTTTCGATTTACGGTAAACCAAAAGAAAAATGGGGCATAGTATGTAAAAGCATTCCTCTACCGTTAATGACCAACTTTGAGAAACGAATGCTGTAAAAAAATCTGCGAAAAATCCTCTCAGGAAACTAATGGAAGCAATATAATAAAGCCAGCCATTTTTTACTAATGTAGTCTCGAAATAGTTCGTGCTATTGTAATAAACGAAATTGATAGTGATAATAATAAAGTAGACAGGATAAATTTTGGCAAACCGGTTTACCATGTAGTTATAAAACTCATTAGGGCGGGTAAAGGATTTATCTGCATAACGAAGGGTAAGTAAGAGTCCGCTTAATACAAAGAACATGGTAACTCCTACATGCATTTCAGCAAAAAAATTATGTAGAAAAGGTCCAGCAATTGAAACAGAGAAAAAATTAAAATGATGCACAAATACCATGTAAGCAGCTAAAGCTCTTACACCCGTTAGAGCAGGAAAATAAGCATTAATATTTTTTGGCATGCAACTGTATATTATTAGAAATCCGGGAAGTTAAGAATAAACAGTTCTGTTGCTGCACATCAGCCCAAAAGCATCAATACATTTGCTGCAGGCAACCGGGATATCTTTTGCCAGTCGATGCCGGTCTCTGAAATCTGTGAATGCATCTGACCTGAATATCTCTAGTGGGTCATCATACAATATGTTCCCGTATACAATCGGCGGGCTCGTTTGCGTTTCTCCAAAGAGGGTAAAGGGAGTTGTTACTGCCAGGAAATCGCATGGAGATACATTACCGTTATAATTAACGAAAAAGTTTTCTACTGCCTGGCATCCTTTTAATTTAGGTTTAGTTAAAGGCAACTCAAGCATTTGTCCATTGATCGAGGCATTGCGAATACTGCGCTCAAAGATTTCCTCCACTTCAGCATTTCCCTCCCGGGAATAAAGAACCATATCGCGATTCTCTTGTGTAAAGGATAAAAGATTACTTACATAAACTGTTTTGACGCCGTACCTGTTTACCATATTAATAAGATCAGGAAGTTGGTGGATATTTCTTTTATGTGCCACGAAGGTAACGGCAACTTTATCTCGGAGTTTAGAGGTAGATAGACGGTCGAGAGCCAACAAAATCTTTTCGAAATCAACTCCATTTTTGAATTGTTCCACAACTTCTTTAGTGGTGCCGTCAACAGAAATGTTCATTTCGGTAATTGGGTAACTCTGGAGTTTTAAAATTTTTTCTGGTGTAAGCTGCATTGCATTGGAAAGAAAAGGAAACTTCAGGTCCGGATTTATTTTGAGAAGATAATCCATCATTGTAAACAGGTCTTTGTTTATAATGGCTTCAAATGTGGAAAATACAAAAAAGCTGCTTTTTTTTATCATTGGAGCCAGCCTGTCTGCAAGAATCTGAAATTCATTAAAAAGGATAATCTTAGTTACTCCGTCTTTAATTTCAGTACCGTAATTAGTGATAAAACAATGTTTGCATTGTAAATTACAAGCCGAGACTGTTTGCAGAATAATAGTAGCAGGGCTGTTGGAATAATACTTTTTTACCCCCAAAAATGCCCGGCTGAAGAATTCGTTTTTAGGGATGCGGGATAGTTTATTATAATAAATCTTTATGTTCTTTAAGAACGACCCCATTTACTCCTCATTTAAAGCGCAAGATAATGCATTAAAGGCGTTTTAATTTCCATTAAAACTGTGGAAATCCTTTAATATAGTTAATAGTACATTGGTGTGATTTGTTGGCATGGATTTTACGTCTTCCCGATATAAACACCACATTAATGAAACAATTCAACTTTGTTATTGCAGCTCTGGCGGTTGCATTCGTATTTGTGAAATGTACCGGCGATGAGAAAATGAACCAATCAACCCAGGTTGTTACAACTACCGGGCATAAAGCTCATAAAGCGCCGATAGTCCACCGTAAATCTCCGGTAATAACATATAAACTGGATACAGCCAAGACGTGGTTTGCTGCGAATAAAGATCTTACGACGGAACAGTTACGAGTTTTAACGGCAGTAAATCGTACGGATGATGCAAATCTTAAAACATTGAAGACGATCATTGTCCCATCTGATCTAACAGGTGACGTTGAAAACTATTTACCTTTTCCTGTTAATGTTCCCTCGTTAAAGGAAATTGATAAGATCTTATTATTTTCTTATCCAACCCAAACATTTGCTGCATACGAGAACGGCGACCTTGTGTATACCGGCCCTACCAATATGGGTAGGAAAAAAGATCCAACTCCAGCCGGGCTGTATTTTACGAACTGGAAGGCAGAACAAACAACCAGTACCTTTAACGATGAGTGGGATTTGAAGTGGAATTTTAATATTGAAAATAAAGAAGGTATAGGATTTCATCAGTATGTACTTCCCGGTTATCCCGCATCTCATAGTTGTCTCAGGCTGAAAGAGGAGGATGCGAAATTTTTATATGATTGGGCTGATCAATGGGAATTGAAGGGTACGGATGATATCCTGGCAAAGGGCACACCTGTGATTGTATTTGGAGCCTATAAATTCGACGGTCCGAAACCCTGGCTGCAACTGGCTGGCGATCCTGCGGCTCTTAAATTAACAGCGGAGGATATTAACGCCACTGTAGGTGAATATCTGCCAAAAATATTGGAGGCTCAGTCAGCACGACAAGAATTTTTCGCAAATAAAAAGTAATAAAAAACCTCAGCTTAAGACTGAGGTTTTTTCATTTTAATAAGTTCCCCTCATCGTTGTTACATCCGGATTGTCAACCGAAAAGTCAGACTCTTCCAGGCTTGAAAACGATTGATCGGCAATATTTTCTACTCCCGCGCGTACACCATCAATACTATCAGCAAACTTGTCAGCAAGTTCATTCCATCCTTCGCGAATACTATCACCAGCTGCTGAAAGTTTTCTCCTTGTTTTCCATCCTTTCTGGGGTGCGTACAAGATGCCAATAAT
>JANXYS010000139.1 GCA_025355935.1 Chitinophagales bacterium
CATTATTTTCTCCAAAGGGAACGCACGATGCAACCTTTATCGGGAATTATGCAAACATTTACCTCAAGGATGCTCTGCAACGGGTAAAGGGGGTAGGAGATATCGTATCGCGTGCAGATGATTTTGGTATGCGTATATGGCTAAACCCGCAAAAGTTGGCCGCCTTGGAAATGACAACCTCAGACATCCTTGCTGCACTTGCTGAACAAAACCTCCAGGTAGCAGCAGGAACCGTTGGTGGAAATCCACAACCATCTGTGCAAAGTTTTGAGTACAGCGTCCTTACTAACAGCCGGATTAATACTGCCCAGCAATTTGAAAATATTATTGTCCGTACCCGTCCCGAAAGCGGTACTATTGTTTACCTAAGGGATATCGCAAGGGTTGAGCTGGGCAAATTCGATTACGGCAGTAATGCTTTTGTAGATGGGAAACCAGCGGCGTTCGTTCTTATTTACCAGGCGCCTGGAGCTAACGCTTTGCAGACATACGACGGGATCATCAAAGCTCTCGGGGAAATTAAGAAAACATTTCCCAAAGACATTGATTATGCCCTGCCACTCGAAACCGTATCGGTTGTAAAAGTATCAATAAAGGAAGTACTTTTTACTCTTGCGGAGGCCTTGGTATTGGTTGTGCTGGTGGTATTTCTCTTTTTGCAGAACTGGAGAGCCACGCTTATCCCCGTCCTTGCGATACCTGTTTCGCTTATTGGTACCTTCATTTTCTTTATCCCTTTTGGATTTACTATCAACACGCTCACTCTCTTTGCATTTGTACTTGCTATTGGTATAGTAGTAGATGATGCCATCGTAGTGGTGGAAGCTGTTCAGCATTATATCGACAATGAAAGATTGTCTCCACGCGAAGCTACAAGGCGGGCCATGAAGGACATTTCCGGCCCCGTGATAGCAATTGCACTGATCCTTGCTGCAGTGTTTGTGCCTGTTGGGTTTATACCTGGTATTGTTGGCCGGCTGTACCAGCAGTTTGCCATTACAATTGCAGTTTCTGTAATGATCTCCGCTTTTGTAGCCTTATCCCTCACCCCTGCATTGTGTAGCATTATGCTACGTCCATCAAAAGATGAAGCTGCCAGGAAAAATGTTTTTGATAAATTCTTTGCTTGGTTTAATCGCAATTTTGCAAAGGTCAACAGGTCGTATACATTGGGAGTCGGCAAATCAATACGAGCGACCCCGGTAGTGCTGATATTACTGGTTTGTATATTTATTGGCTTATTTTTTATGTTCAAGACCAAGCCGTCGGGGTTTATACCTTCAGAGGACGAAGGCAGGCTGTACGTTACCTATGAGATGCCTGAAGCAACATCTACAACCCGGAGCAAATTGATGTTACTTGATATCATCAAGCGGGTTCAGAGTGTACCGGGTGTTAGAACGGTTGGCGGACTTGCGGGACTTAACATAATTAGCTTTTCCAACAAATCGAACGTAGGTACTATGTTCGTAAACTTAAAACCCTGGGATGAGAGGAAGAGCAAGGATCTCCAGCTGGAAAATATCATCGCGGAAATTCGAAAGCGTACGGCCGATATAAAAGAAGCGCGCATCCTGCCTATCGCACCGCCGGCCATTCCGGGCCTTGGATCAACTGCAGGATTTACTTTTGAACTGCAGCAAACCACAAGCACAGACAGCATCCAGCAATTTGAAGTGATAGCCCGGAAATTTTTGGCGGAGTTAAACCAGCGCCCCGAAATAGCGATGGCCTTCACTTTCTTTACTACACATACGCCGAGTTACCAGGTGAATGTAAATAAAGAACAGGCGAAAAAGCAAGGTGTTCTTGTCTCAGATGTGTATAGCACCATGTCTACATTATTAGGAAGCAGCTACGTGAATGATTTCAATTTGTATGGAAGAAATTTTAGGGTCGTAGCACAGGCGGATAGCACCTACCGGGCGTCTATAAACGAACTCGGTAAATATTATGTTCGTAACAGCCAGGGAAGTATGATACCTCTTAGTGCACTGGTAGATACCAGGGTTATTGAAAGCCCTTCTCTCATTTCTCATTATAATATTTACCGCTCCATTGAGATCAATGGCTCCCCGAAACCGGGGTTTAGCAGCGGGCAGGCCATCCAGGCTTTAAAAGAAGTTGCTGCTAAATCGTTGCCTGTAGGATATGGATACGAATTTAGCGGCTTAAGTCGTGAAGAAATTGCAGCGGGCGATAGTACCCTTATCATTTTTGCTGTTTCTATCATCTTTGTTTTTCTTTTCCTCGCGGCTCTGTATGAAAGTTGGTCAATCCCTTTCTCTGTGCTGTTTGCGGTTCCTATCGGCGCCTTCGGATCAATCCTTACTTTAATGTTATTTCCGAAAATTACAAATAATGTGTACGCGCAGATTGGCCTGATTACTCTTATCGGGTTGGCAGCCAAAAATGCCATCCTCATCGTAGAGTTTGCCAAAGAGAGGGTAGACCATGGAGTGGATATCGTAGCCGCAACGTTGCAGGCTGTAAACCTTCGTCTGCGGCCGATTATTATGACCTCACTGGCTTTCATCCTGGGAGTTCTACCGCTTGCATTCGCAAGTGGCGCTGCTGCTGAATCAAGAAAAACAATTGGCTGGACCGTGTTTGGCGGAATGCTTTCAGCTACTACACTTGCAATCTTCGTAGTGCCGGTCCTTTTTGTATTAATCACAAAACTTTCTTACGGTAAAAAATTGGTAAGGTTGAAAGAAGAACAGGCATTCATTGATAGCGTTGATAAGACAATTATCGATGCGGGAACAATTTAATGCACCAGGGAAGATTTTATAATCCCGTGGGGTTTACCTCCAGGGCAGTATGGGGTTGCAGGCACTTTTACTCTATTTATCAGTGTGCTCATGGCGATGAAAATCTGTATGGATGAGTGCTGGAAAACGGCAACCCTCCGGCTTTAAATGACTTCTTAAGGATTGTGAATGATCATTTTATTTACTTGAGACTTTGGAAAAAGTCTACTGCCCGGAATTACCGTGAGTGACATCCGGGATAGTTAAATTATTCCCACCGCTGAGCTCCGGCATGTCCTTTTATTTGTATTTGATGAAACTAATCTGCATTATCTTAGTGGCAATAAGTTCAAGGCCAAATATCAAGCTTTTATGAAGAAATTACCCGCCACTATTTTTATATTTTTTGCATTACTAAGCGCACTGCAAGCTCAAAAGAAAGAAACCAGCATACCCGACGACCCGAAGGTGGCAAAGGCATTGGTTCCCAACCTGCAGGTACGCGTGGATACTACCATTACCGGGAGAGGGCAGGTGACCGTAAAAGGCCAGGTAGTGCCCTATAATATTGCTACGGGTACCATGCCTGTATGGGACGAAGACGGTAAACCGGTAGCAGGTGTTTTTTACACATACTACGAACGATCTGATGTGCGGGACCGGGCGTCGCGCCCACTTGTAATTTCTTTTAACGGCGGTCCCGGAACTCCCTCCGTATGGATGGAAATAGGCTATACAGGTCCACGCATACTTAACGTAGACGACGAAGGTTATCCATTACAACCTTATGGCATGCGCGATAATCCATACTCAATAATTGATGTGGCTGATATTGTATATGTTGATCCTGTTAATACGGGCTTCTCCAGAACGGTAAGCAAGGAAGTTTCCAACACGCGTTTCTTTGGAGTGAATGCCGACATAAAATATCTTGCCGAATGGATTAACACCTTTGTATCCCGAAAGAAAAGATGGGCTTCACCAAAATTTCTCATTGGTGAAAGTTACGGAACCACGAGGGTTTCCGGACTTGCATTGGAATTGCAAAATGCCCAGTGGATGTATTTGAACGGTGTTGTGCTTGTTTCCCCTACCGATCTTGGTATTAAACGCGAAGGGCCTGTAGATGCCGCACTAATGCTGCCCTATTACGCGGCAACTGCCTGGTATCATAAGAAATTGTCACCTGAGCTCCAGGCGAAAGATCTTGAAGTACTTCTTCCGGAAGTTGAACGCTTTACCATTGACCAGTTTGTGCCGGCTCTGGCTAAAGGCAATACGATTACAGATGCCGACAGGAAAACAATAGCTGCTACGGTAAGCCGTTATAGCGGGCTTTCGGAAAATGCAATATCGCAACATAACATGAGCATCGATCCCTCTTTTTTCTGGAAAGAATTATTGAGAGACCGCGGTTATACGATAGGGAGGCTTGACAGCCGGTACCTTGGAATGGATAAACAGGATGCGGGCGAGAGTCCTGACTATAACGCTGAACTCACGACGTGGTTACACGCATTTACGCCTGCTATTAATATCTACCTGCGGGATGAATTAAAATATGCAACAGACCTGAAGTACAATATGTTTGGCGAAGTCTCTCCATGGGATCGCACGAATGATCGTACCGGAGAAAACCTTCGGCAGGCTATGGCAGAAAACCCTTTTCTGCACCTGCTCGTACAGTCTGGATATTATGATGGAGCGTGCGACTACTTCAATGCAAAGTACAGCATGTGGCAGATGGATCCCGGCGGAAAATTGAAAGCAAGGATGAGCTGGAAAGGGTTCAGAAGTGGACACATGATGTATTTGCGTCGTGCTGATCTCACCGTTGCCAATGAGCAGTTACGTGACTTCATTAAAACATCGATGCCTAAAGTAACCGAGCCGGCAAAATTTTAAGCTTTTTTTATTAGTAATTTCTTTTGCGGAAGTACTTGCTGATCGCCTAAAAGCAGCCCCCATGGCTTCATGGTATCGATCCGGTCAAACACAATTTTTAAAATTGCAATGGTAGGCGTGGCAAAAAAGATCCCGGGTATCCCTATCAAAAATCCCCCAATCACTACGCCGACGATGGTACTCAAGGCATTGATGCGCACTCGGGAACCCACAATTCGCGGCATCAGGAAATTGGCATCGCAAAAATGGATAGCCAGCAATCCAATCAAAATCCAGGATACCTGGCTCATACTTGCAGAAGTAGTAAGCGTAACCAATATGGTGAATAAAGTACCGGTATAAATTCCGATATAGGGCATGATATTTAATATACCTGTAAAAATGCCTAAAAATATCGCATACTTTATGCCTATTATCAGCAATACAATCACGTTACAGGTGGAGATAATGGCCATTTCGATAATAAGGCCAAGCATATAATTTTTAATAACCCCCCTTGAACCGGTTATTACATCGTTTACATGCTGGTTATGTTTGCGCGCAAACAAGGCCAGTATAAACGCCCGTAATAAATGACGGTAGAATAAAATCAGGAAAGCGTAAATAACGGTGAGAATGAGAAAAGCCACCGCAGCGGTAACCGTAAAAACGGTTTGCTTAAGATATGACATCCCTGAGTCGTGGATGTTTTCGGTAGCACTGTTTACAATATCGGC
>JANXYS010000142.1 GCA_025355935.1 Chitinophagales bacterium
GTCTGTTTTTCGTTTGGAAAGGTTTATCACTGTACCGGCTGGAAACTTGGTTATTGTATTGCTCCACCGGCATGGACAAAAGAGTTCCGAAAAGTACATCAGTTCAATTGCTTTACATGCAACAGCCCTGCTCAATATGCGCTTGCAACTTTTTTAGGAAACAGGCCTGCTTATCTCGGCCTGGGTTCCTTCCTGCAGACTAAGAAAGACTTTTTTGAAACCGCTATGAAGCAAAGTGCTTTTAAAGCGCTTCCTTCATACGGCAGTTATTTCCAATTATATAGTTATGAAAATATCAGTGATGAAAAGGAATATGATTTTGCGGTAAGACTGATAAAGGAAGCCGGGGTAGCCACTATTCCGGTGTCGGCGTTTTATAAAATACCCCAGGAACATCAGGTCTTGCGTTTTTGTTTTGCTAAAAAAGAAACGACGCTGGAGCAGGCGGTAAACAAACTCGTGAAAGTAAAGTAGCATGGATAGCCAGGCGAAGCAATTTCTTTAATTGGGATAATGAATATCCTGATTTTCTCACACGGAACTTCACATACGGATGTGGGTTCTGTCTTAGGAATAAGAAAAGGTAGTCGGCAAAATTCTGGTTTAAAAAGGTAGTCGATTTAAAAACTTATCAAAAAGGTAGTCGATTTTATTTTATTTTAAAATCGACTACCTTTGATACTTGATTGATTATCATGGGGGTAAAAAATAAGAAAGCAGAATTACATTGCTTTAATTATCTCTGAGGCCTGCACGATACCTTCTGCTCGCCAGGTTTGCTTTCCATTTTTATAAATTATAAAAACCGGGAACGCCGTAATATTCATCCGGGATGCAAGCGCTGTTTGGGAGGAACCGTCAATTTTTACAAGGGAAAATTTCCCGGGATTTGCCTTTAATAAGCTGTCCAGTATTGGTGCCATTTTGATACAAGGCGGGCACCATCCGGCTCCGAAATCTACTAAAACAGTTTTACCAGAGTTTATCAGCCTGGAATATTCATCCGACGTCATCGCTATCACCGGTATAAGTTGTTCAATTGGTTTTCCAGCTTTTTTCCAGGCCATCATCCCCCCGGAAAGGTTATAAGCCTGATAGCCACGTTCATTTAACCAGTTGGCAGCCGCATTGCTACGGGCGCCACTCAGGCAATATACATATACCGGCCTGGCTTTATCGAGAGCGCCAGTACGCTTTAAAAATTCTTCCGGGTCATTCCAATTAGCCTGCATTGCATTTTTTAGAAATCCCCCCTGGAATTCACCGGCTGTGCGAACATCAAGAATCTGCACACCTTTACCTAAAATCCGCTTTTCAAATTGTTCTATGGAAAGAGTAGCTCGTTGAGCCATGATCTGGGAACTGGCTAAAACACCCAGAATAGCGAGAAACACTATAAATACCTTATTCATAATTGCTTTTTATAATCTACTAAAGTTACTATGTTCAACCATATTGACTTTGTTAATGATTTTGAAGGTATAACCGTGCTTTCTCCAGGTCTTCGGGAACATCAATTTTCACTGTTGTTTCAAAGGTTTCAACCATTTTCAGCCTTATACCGTGGTCAAGGTAACGGAGCTGCTCAAGTTTTTCAATTGCTTCTATATTACTGACGGGCCAGGAAGTAAATTTCAATAACGCATTTTTTCGGAAAGCATATACACCTACATGTTCAAAATATACGGGTGTAAGATGAAGGTCTCGTTGATAGGGGATAACGCTTCTGCTAAACAACAGGGACCAATTATCTTTGTCGACCATCACCTTCACATAATTAGGATCGTGTACCAGCTTAATATCTGTAAATTTTTTCATCAGCGAGGCAACTTCAACTAATTTACCATCTTCTCCTTCAAAGGCCGCTAACAAATTCTTCAATGTTTCCCGGTGTACAAACGGTTCGTCGCCCTGGACATTTAAAACGATATCAACATTCATTTTACAAACAGCCTCGGCGATACGATCGCTACCGCTTTCATGCTCGTGGAGGCTCATGATGGCCTTGCCACCGTTGGAAACAATCTCGTCATATATAATTGGATGGTCTGTAACCACAAACACATCGTCAAAAAGGCCTGTCGCCTGGGTATTGTCAAAAGTATGCCTGATGACTGTTTTATCACCAAGCATTTGCATTAGTTTATATGGAAAACGTGTAGCGGCATAACGTGCAGGGATCATTGCAATTTTTGTCATTTCAATTGTATTCTGCTGTGTTTACAGGTAAGTTTGCACTTTCGTATTTACAATTCTGGCACTGGTAGATGTTTTCAGCAGCCACCGCATAATTTCCAAAAAACCATGTAATTATTGCTGTTAAGTAGTTTGTAGGTCCGGGTTTTGCGACCAGTAAAATTTCATTCATACCACAGTGAGGACAAACAGCCGCACGCATGTAATCATCTTCAAACTCCTTTAACATTACCCGGGCTGCATCTGCATGATCAGCAGGAACCATCAGTTTGATACCCCCGATTGCATTGCTCAGAATAGGGTCAATGGTTACCGTGTACTCGTCTTTTAAAAAACAAGGAATGCCTGCGTGCTGCAGCCGGTTCAAAATAATATTTGCCGAGAAATAGTTGTCAAAGGTTCTTATAATCTCTGTTTGCATATTTTGTTTTTAAGAACATACAAATTCGCTTTGACATTGCTCTTTGCATTCCGGTCCCTCATGAGTAAAATTTAATTCCGGTAATTTGAGCCCATCGAAAAAGAGCGCCTGATCACCTATTTTTTGAATGTATAGTTGGGCAATTTTATAAGTTAACCGTTAGATCGTCCAATTCATTCCCCCATCTTTTTCATCTTTTAATAAAACACCAATGTCCAGAAGTTGATTCCGGATCTTGTCTGAGGTTGCAAAATCTTTTTTGTTTTTTGCGTCCTTACGTATGTCTAATAATAATTTCATCACACCCTTTAGTGTTTCATTGCCAGTTTTGTTTTCATTTTCCAGACCAAAAATGTCTTCCATGAAAACTTCAAATTTTTCCTGCATGAGCTTAATGGTTGATGTGGTAAGAGAAGTTATCGGTATCAAACCATCCTTAAGAGAGTTAATGATGGGTGCGAGCTCAAACATATTTGCGATTACTTTCGGCGTACTTAGGTCGTCATCCATAAAATCATCAAACTCTTCTAACCAGTTTAATACTTTACCTTCTAGTAATACATCCGTAACATTTTCACCCGTTTCATCGGGTTTAAATTCTTTTAAAATACTGTACGCTTCCCATAATCGTTTAAAAGCTTTTTCGCTGGCAACCAGCGCTTCACTACTAAAATCGAGCGGGCTGCGATAATGGCTTTGCAAAATGAAGAAACGAATTGTCATTGGACTGAAGGCCTGCGTTAATAAGGGATGATCGCCGGTGAACATTTCGGTAAGCTTAATAACGTTATTATAGCTTTTGCCCATTTTTTTACCGTTAATGGTGATCATATTATTATGCATCCAGTACCGAACAGGTGATATATGATTGCAAATAGTGCTCTGGGCAATTTCACTTTCATGATGGGGAAACTGAAGGTCCATTCCACCGCCGTGGATATCAAATTCCGCCCCTAGATATTTGGTTGCCATCGCGGAACACTCTATATGCCACCCAGGGAAACCAACGCCCCATGGGCTCGACCAGCGCATAATGTGTTCCGGTGCCGCGGACTTCCATAAAGCAAAATCGGCAGGATCTCTTTTCTCTTGCTGGCCATCAAGCTCACGCGTTGCACTTAACAGGTCATCAATGATCCGGCCACTAAGTTTGCCATAGTCATATTGTGTAGCATATTTTTTTACATCAAAATAAACCGAACCCTTTACTTCATACGCATATCCTTCAGCTATGATCTTTTTAATCATGTCGATTTGTTCAACAATATGTCCAGTTGCAGTAGGTTCGATACTTGGTTCGAGGCAATTAAATTGACTGAATGCCCAGTGAAAAAGATTAGTATACTTTTGAACAAGTTCCATTGGCTCTAATTTCTCCAGTAAAGCTTTCTTGCCAACTTTATCTTCCGCGGCACGCCCTTCCTCTTCAAAATGCCCTGCATCAGTAATATTTCGAACGTAACGGACTTTATAACCCTTGTATCGGAGGTACCGGAACAGCACATCGAAAGTGATATAAGGACGAGCGTGTCCGAGATGACTTTCGCCACTAACTGTTGGTCCGCACACGTACATTCCTACATGCCCCGGCGTGATGGATTCAAAAACTTCTTTTTGCCTTGTATAGGAGTTATAAACTTTTAAAGCCATTTTTAAAATTTAGCGCAAACTGATCTACAACTTAGCTTGCGGAGACTGCCGCCGAAATAATTGAGCCGGTAAGGCAATGTGAATGTATAAATTGATAAGGACCCTTCCGGGCTGGTAACAAAGATATTAAGCAATGCCGCAACAGCAGCGACCGGAGAAAAAATAATATAAAAAAGTTTGTTTCATTAATCACAAATTACAAAAAATTCGGTTAAAGGAATGCAGGCACTATTTTTTGAAATACAGGTCAGAGATTAA
>JANXYS010000187.1 GCA_025355935.1 Chitinophagales bacterium
ACTACAGCTAACTGCCTCGTGAAGGTTCGAACCCTTCCCCTACAGCGCTTTAAATGCCCGTTCCGAAAGGAGTGGGTGTTTTTGTTTTCAGGAAAGAGTATTGTGGCAGCGACCCCCTTATCTCGGGGGTGAGGGTCACAGGAAAATGTAGCATAGAGCCACTGTTGCAGCGATGCAGCTTTGACCGGGGTCGACCACGAACTCTGTACTACAGCTAACTACCTCTTGAAAATTCGAAGCCTTCTCCAATTCCGCTTAAAATGTGGCGAAAAATGCAGGCTTTTAAAAAGATTTTGTTATAGTTTTTAATGCAGTTTTCAACCTTTAAAGGTTGACAACTGCATAGCTAATCACTTAGTATATTCCTCCTTCGGCTTATGTTTTTATTTAACGATATTTTTCAATTCCACACCGAAAGATATTAGGCCGCGACCCTCTTTATCCTATGGATGATGGTTCACACGAGAAACCTAGCATAAAGCCGGGGTTACAGCAATCAATTGTGATGAAAAAAATATACCCTGCAAATTTGCAAGGCATATCAATGGTTGTAGGGTACGGTCAAAAAAACAGAATAAATAATAATTAAAAGTTGCAGGGTCGTCTGGCTCCTGTTGGGGTATAAGGTTGTCTAAATCGAAGGTCTGATATTTCCCTCAGCGGATTACTCTTGAAAACAACATGATTCTATGGTGTTTTTCAGAATTAAATGTGCTTATTAAAAAAGCTAAATCTTGTGTGAGTTCATCTGAAAGATCACGATAGAGGTGGGAAACAAAAAGTACTTACATACTAACGGGGAAGCGAATCCGGGCGAGCTTGCGGTTGTGATGTTGCAGTGAGTGATCTCTCCATGATATTCATTCTCTAACAGAAGGCAGAAGTTCAAAGTAGAACCTGAAGTTTATATTGCCTAGCCCTTCGCCGCTCATAAAAAAAACCCGAACGATTGCCCGGGTTTTAAATTCATAGATTAATTATTTTACGATCCACAGCTTACACAACCATCTTCCATGGTACAGGTTCCTCCATTTAATAGTGTTTCATCTACCGGTGTTGATATATCCAAACTATTATCTTCATTTACATTCTCAAGTTGCTTGGGCTCTACAAGCGGTTCAACCGTTTTGCCGCCCTGCTTTTCTACTGTAAACTGAACTGCTTGCGAAGCAGCCTTGCTGCGCAAATAATACATGCCCGTTTTCAATCCTTTTCTCCAACCATAGAAGTGCATAGACGTTAGCTTACTGCTGGTAGGTGCATCTACAAATAGATTCAGTGATTGAGACTGGCAGATGTAAGCCCCGCGGTCGGCAGCCATATCAATCAGTGCACGTTGTTTAATTTCCCAAACGGTTTTGTAAATTTCCTTTACTTTTTCAGGAATACCAGGAATATTCTGAATCGATCCGTTATGCTGCATAATATGGTTCTTCATATCGTCGTTCCACAAATTCAATTCTACCAGGTCTTTCAGGAGGTGCTTGTTTACCACTACAAACTCCCCGCTTAAAACGCGGCGAACATAAATATTCGAAGTATATGGTTCGAAGCATTCGTTATTCCCTAATATTTGTGAAGTAGAAGCAGTCGGCATTGGCGCAACCAGTAAAGAGTTGCGAACGCCGTGCTTTAAAACTTCAGCTTTCAGCGTGTACCAATCCCAACGAAGAGTTGGTTCTACATTCCACATATCAAACTGGAAGATTGCTTTCGATACCGGTGAACCAGCGTACGTTTCATAAGGGCCTTCTACTTTTGCGAGGTCTTTACTTGCAGTCATCGCAGCAAAATAGATGGTTTCGAATATCTCTTTATTGAGTTGCTTTGCTTCATCACACTCAAACGGAAGGCGCAGCAAGATGAACACATCCGCTAATCCCTGTACGCCTAAACCAATCGGGCGATGACGCATGTTGGAAGTTTGTGCCTCCTCTACCGGATAGTAATTATTATCAATGATCTTATTGAGATTTAGTGCAGCCTGGTACGTGACTTCGTATAATTTGTCATGATTAAACTTGCCATCAATAACAAATCTTGGTAAAGCCAACGACGCGAGGTTGCAAACCGCGACTTCGTCCGGCGAAGTATATTCCATAATCTCGGTGCAGAGATTAGAACTTTTGATGGTACCCAAATTCTGTTGGTTGCTCTTGCTGTTAGCTGCATCTTTGTACAGTAAGTAAGGAGTACCGGTCTCTATCTGTGCATCGAGAATGGCAAACCAAAGATCCTGCGCTTTAATCGTCCTTCTGGCTTTTCCCTGCGCCTCGTAGCTCTCATATAGCTTCTCGAATTCTTCTCCAAAGCAATCCTGTAGTCCTGGTGCTTCATTAGGGCAGAATAAACTCCACTGCGCATCAGCTTCCACGCGCTTCATAAACAGATCGCAAATCCATAAAGCATAAAACAAATCCCTTGCGCGCATCTCTTCTTTACCGTGATTCTTACGAAGGTCAAGAAAATCAAAAACATCTGCATGCCAGGGCTCAAGATATATGGCGAAAGCCCCTTTGCGTTTTCCACCGCCCTGGTCAACGTAACGAGCAGTATCATTAAAAACCTTCAGCATCGGTATAATGCCATTGCTGGTGCCGTTGGTTCCTCCTATATAACTACCGGTAGCGCGTATGTTATGTATCGCTAAACCTATACCTCCTGCACTTTGGGATATCTTGGCTGTTTGTTTAAGTGTATCATAAATTCCTTCAATGCTGTCATCTTTCATGGTTAACAGGAAACACGAACTCATCTGGGGCTTTGGTGATCCTGCGTTAAATAAAGTAGGCGTAGCATGTGTAAACCATCTTTCACTCATCAGGTGATAAGTTTTGATAGCAGCCTCAATATCCGTTTTGTGAATACCAATTGCAACTCTCATGTACATATGCTGCGGACGTTCAACGATCTTTCCATCAAGCTTCAATAAGTATGATTTTTCGAGTGTTTTAAATCCGAAATAATCGAACCCGTAATCACGATCGTAGATAATAGTGGAATCAAGTAGCTCCGCATTTTCAGCAATAATTTCGGCAACATCATCGGCAATCAAGGGAAGATATTTCCCGGTTTTTTTGTCGATACACTCAAACAAGAGCTTCATTGTTTGAGAAAAACTTTTAGTAGTGTTCTTGTGAAGATTGCTTACCGCAATACGACTCGCCAGTGACGCATAATCAGGATGTTTCACCGTAAGTGATGCAGCAGTTTCTGCCGCCAGGTTATCGAGTTCTGTCGTGGTAACCCCGTCGTACAAACCTTCGATCACTTTCTTAGCTACATCAACCGCGTTTACAAAACGCCTGTCGAGGCTGTAGCAAAGCTTTTCGATACGTGCAGTTATCTTATCGAATTTTACGCTTTCTTTTTTGCCATCTCTTTTAATTACCTGCATGTGTTATATAATTTAATGTGTTAAGGTTCGTTTTTGTTTCCCTGGATTTACCGGTCGACAATCTACATGAAGACCGGTTGATCTTTCTTCATGGGATGGTTATTGGCAATACTTGACGGTGTTGGGTTTGGCAGCAATCCTGGTCTGGTGGTCTCATTCAAAGTCACTCTTCAAATAATTCCCGTATGGCAATTAAAAATCTTCGGTAATTGAAAATGCCTGTGATTCCTTGTTTCCGCTGATCACACCCGATTTCTGGTAATCGCCGACTCTTTTTTCGAAGAAGTTTGTTTTTCCTTCCAGTGAGATCATCTCCATAAAATCAAATGGGTTTGTTGTGTTAAACATCTTTGGATAGCCCAATTCAGCCAGCCATCTGTCAGCAACAAACTCTATGTATTGTTTCATCAGGTCAGCATTCATCCCGATTAGTTTAACCGGCAATGCTTCACTTATAAATTCTTTTTCTATTTCCACAGCATCCCCGATGATGCCGAAAACCTCTTCCTGCGAGAGTTTTGTGCTAAGCATCCCGTAAAGGAGGCATGCGAATTCGCAATGCAAACCCTCATCGCGGCTAATTAATTCATTACTGAATGTAAGGCCAGGCATCAGTCCTCTTTTCTTTAGCCAGAATATAGAGCAAAAACTTCCGCTAAAGAAAATCCCCTCTACGGCGGCAAACGCCACCAGGCGTTCAGCGAAACTTCCGTTTTCAATCCACCGCAGAGCCCATTCAGCTTTTTTCTTAACAGCCGGCACAGTATCAATTGCATGAAAGAGACGATCTTTTTCAGCCGGATCTTTTATGTATGTATCAATCAGTAATGCATAAGTTTCGCTGTGAATATTTTCCATCATAATCTGGAAACCATAAAAACAGCGTGCCTCAGGAAGTTGCACTTCGCTCATGAAATTGACTGCAAGGTTTTCGTTTACTATCCCGTCACTTGCGGCAAAGAAGGCCAGGATATGGGAGATGAAATGACGTTCGCCATCATTGAGTGCATTCCAATCCTTCATATCACTGCTCAGGTCTATTTCCTCGGCAGTCCAAAAGCTGGCTTCATGTTTCTTATATTGTTCCCAAATTTTCGGATAGTTAATAGGCAGTATTACAAAGCGATCTTTGTTCTCTCTCAGAAGTAATTCATCCGTATGCTGCATAACTGCTTAATTTTTTCTTTTCCGGTGACTTTTTTTGTTTAGATCTATTACCAGGAGGATTGGCTTGAGTAGTAATTTGCTCCTTTTATGGCATCGAATTCCGTACACTACAGATGATAAAACAAAGCGATTTAAAGCTTAACATTTTAGTGATATGAAGTGTGTATGCAATAATACGAATGGAATAAAAAAGATTTTTTAAAAGTTATTCAGAGGCTGTGCAGAACAAAAAAGATGTGGCGTAAACACTGGATTTCGGCACTGTAAAAATTAAATTTTCGAATAAAATTTGTTTAGGTGGTACATTTGCTTTAAATAAAATTATAATGATGACAACAGTTAATGCATTTGCAGCCCAGAGTGCTGAATCAGCCCTGGCTCCGTTTAATTTCGAACGTCGGGATGTAGGTGCCGATGACGTCCAAATTGACATTCTTTACTGTGGTGTTTGCCACTCGGATATACACCAGGTCCGCAACGAGTGGGGTGGAAGCATCTACCCAATGGTGCCAGGTCATGAGATCGTCGGAAAGATCACGGCAGTAGGTTCAAATGTAAAAGATTTTAAAATTGGCGACCTGGCTGGAGTTGGTTGTTTTGTTGATAGCTGCCGTACATGCCCGGCATGCGATGCAGGCGAAGAGCAATATTGCCAGAACGGAATGGTGGCAACTTATAACGGTATGGATAAAGGTGGAAGCCCGACATATGGCGGCTACAGCACCCTGATCGTTGTTGATCAAAAATATACACTTCATGTGTCCGATAAACTTGACTTAAGTGGCGTTGCCCCCCTGCTTTGCGCTGGCATCACCACCTATTCTCCATTGCGGCACTGGAACATTGGCGCAGGACATAAAGTAGCCGTAGTAGGACTTGGAGGACTTGGTCACATGGCAGTAAAGTTTGCTGCAGCATTTGGTGCCGATGTTACCGTACTAAGCACATCTGCAGGTAAAGAAGCAGATGCGAAAAAATTAGGTGCCCATCATTTTGCGGTAACAAAAGACCCTGAGCAAATGAAGGCATTGCAGGGGAAATTTGATTTTATTTTGAACACTGTTTCTGCGCAGCACGAGTACAACGATTACCTGTCGCTGCTGAGCCTGAATGGTACAATGGTAGTAGTAGGCGTTCCACCCCAGCCGTCGGTTGTAGCTGCCTTTAATCTGATCGGTGGAAGAAGAAGTCTTGCGGGCTCCCTGATTGGTGGAATTAAAGAAACGCAAGAAATGCTCGACTACTGTGCTGAACATAACATTGTTAGTGATGTGGAAGTGATTGAGTTAAAGGATGTAAACGAAGCGTACGAACGCATGCTGAAGAATGATGTTCGATACAGGTTCGTGATTGATCTAGCAAGCACGAAAAGCTAAGCAAATACTTTAAGCCTGCATTTTTTTTGGCTCTGCTCAAAGTTTTTTATAAGCCTGCAGGTTCAAACTCCTGCAGTGGGTATGAATGTGGTAATTTTCAGAAATATTAATTTTCAATTGGGTGGTTTTTAAATAAACCCCTATTTTTGCCACCCTTTAAAGGATTTAGGACAGGAGAGATCCGACCTAGATGGTGTGATAGCTCAGTTGGTAGAGCAATGGACTGAAAATCCATGTGTCGCCGGTTCAACCCCGGCTCGCACCACGAACCTCCCCAGAAATGCGGGAGGTTTTTTAATGGCGGTACGGACCAATAACGGGTGTCAACTTTATAAGGTTGACAACTTGAAACACCACTCATTCACGAGGA
>JANXYS010000221.1 GCA_025355935.1 Chitinophagales bacterium
AAAAATGGGTGTTGTAACATTTGACCGAAGTGATCTTTCACGTCATAGGCAATGGTTTTTGGCTCCTGATGTCGATCTCACCAAAATCCACACCTCACACAAAGGCATTCGCCTTGCCCTTAACATTTTGAACATTCTTAAATTCCCTACCCCATCCCTCGAATACAGTGCGGGTAAGATGCGGTTTAACTGGATCCATTTTTAAAATTATAAGCCAGGGATGGAGACGGAAAAACTGCAACGGTTTAGCTCAAAGATTTTATAACATTTTAGTACACATGCATAGTGGTGGAAATTCAGACGATCATATGCAACGCGCCTTAATCAGGTGTATTCTCCAGGCTTGGAAATGTATGTGTAAATATTGATACACTCCGTTTGGAGCATATTGTGAGCTAGATTGAGGAGTAGTTTGGTTGTTTATGTATTGGATTCAAAGCGGCAACATTAATACTGATCTGAAGAATTTCTCGCTGTTTAAAAGCTCATTTTCACATTGCGGCTTTCACTTTTCAACATAAAAATATCCGTGCGAATATTCTTGATGTCATCTTCTGTGATGACATCATCTTTATCTGATAAGTGTTTACGGATTTTTTTCTTTGTGTCCTGATCGATCAGTGCATATAATGTGTTACCGTAAATAGAACCGTTTTCCGCGATTGGCTGGCTAATCATAATGCTTGCAATTTGACAGCTAATCTAGTAGTATAAATCGTTAGGTTATTTACATTTTATTCACAATTGTAAAAATTAGTATGGAGCGAGTTTTCCCGCGCTAGTTCTTTATAGATGCAAATAAAGATTTGAAATGAAACGACTAGGCCGTTGAAGTGACTAAAATGTCATTCAGAGTACGAAAATTAACCTACACAAAGTTAAATGAGCCTGGCCCCCATTACTTCACCTTCCACTACATCCACCACAATCGTTTGTAAGAGTGTGGTTGATACAGACAAACCCGCATAATTCACTTCCACAGGGAACTGTCTATGCGTGCGGGCAACGAGAGCAAGAGTCTGTACCTGGCTCGGAAATTGTTCCAGTAGCGGCTTTAACGCATATAACATAGTTCGGCCGCTATTGGCAACGTCGTCCACTAATAAAATGACTTTGTTGCGACAATCAACCTGTTCACTGAGTACAATATTTCCGGGATTTTTTTTATTCATGGCCAGCGAAACCACCTTCACAGAGCCTTCATAAATATCACGCAGGTATTCCTCGATTTTTTTAGCAATAAAAATTCCATTCTCTTTAATCCCGATTAATATTATTTCAGATACCTGAAAGTTGCGCTCCGCTACTTCCAGCGCCATCCTTCGTAACTTTTTATCCGCCGTTGCTTTATCTAATATCATTGTGTTGAGTTAGTGGCACAGTTATTTACTCCAAAATTATTCATTATAAAATACTAACCACTAATTTTTCTACCTTAGTCCTATAAATGCTTTTTATGCAGTATGTTTCGCAGGCTATTTTTCTTTTGTTGGCCGTCGGTTCAGTGTTTTTATTCTCAAGGAATATTTTTCATATCAGGCAGGATATCCTTCTTGGAAAAGATGAAGATTTCACCGGTGATCGGGCTCTTCGATGGAAGAACATGTTATTGCTGGCCTTTGGACAAAAGAAGATGTTTCGTAACCCTACGGTTGCGTTCCTGCATCTTTTTGTTTACGTAGGTTTCGTGATCATTAATATTGAAGTTCTTGAAATCGTTCTGGATGGCTTGCTAGGTACCCACCGCCTATTCCTTAACAGCTTGGGCAGGCTATATCCGTTCTTTATAAATTCCTTCGAAATACTCGCAGCCACTGTCCTGATCGCATGTGTTATTTTTCTGATCAGGCGTAATATCATAAAATTAAGGCGATTTATCAGTAAAGATCTCGACGGCTGGCCCCGCACCGATGCCAACCTAATCCTGGTTACAGAGATCGTATTAATGACCTTATTCCTCTGTATGAACGCAGCTGACAGGGCGCTTCAATTGAAAGGTGTGGAACACTCTAAACAGTCGCTTGATTTTATAGTTTCCGGGATTTTCGCTCCAGCCTTTTCTGGCTTGTCAATAGCAAACCTTGCAATATTGGAACGCGCCTGCTGGTGGTTACATATTACAGGTATCCTGGCATTTTTAAATTATCTGCCATACTCCAAACATTTGCACATCCTCCTGGCGTTCCCAAATGCATATTATGCAAGACTTGAACCACTGGGTGAGATGAGAAATATGCCGAATGTTCAGGATGAGGTTAAATATGCGATGATGCCGGAACTCGCGCCTACCGGCGAGGCGCAACCGATGCAGTTTGGTGCAAAAGACGCCCAGGATCTTAGTTGGAAAAATTTACTCGACGCGTACAGTTGCACAGAATGTGGAAGATGTAGTGCCGCCTGCCCCGCTAATATTACGGGCAAACTTTTGAGCCCGCGAAAAATCATGATGGCTACGCGGGATAGGCTACAGGAAGTTGGCAAAAACGTGAGGGCCAACGGTGCATTTGTAGCTGACGGCAAAACGCTCGTTTACGATTATATAACAACAGAAGAACTTCGTGCATGTACCAGTTGCAATGCCTGTGTAATGGAATGCCCTGTGAGCATAAATCCTCTCGAGATAATCCTTGAACTTAGGAGGAGCCTCGTTATGGAAGATAGTAATGCTCCCCAGGAGTGGAATGGCATGTTCAGTAATATTGAAAATAACTTCGCTCCATGGAAGTTAAGTCCTGACGACCGGGATCGCTGGGCCATTGAGATGGAATCGTAAAATTCTATGGCTATAGGAATAAAAGGGAGGGCACAAGAGCGCGAGGGAGGATTAACTAATTTTAGTTTAAGCGTACACTGTTTTTTATAACATATAGTTGAGTAGTACTTCACTATCTACTTCACTTTGTGGGCTTCCCAGATATATTTGAATTATCAGGCTGATGCTGTTAAAGAATTGCTTTTAGAACCTACCAACTCGTACAATTTTTTGTCAACATCATCCGTGCTGAAAGGCTTTTTAATAAAGCCGTCTGCGCCACATCTCCGGGAGATAAACGCGAGTTGCTCATCTGCACTAACCAATAATACCGGGATGTTTGCAGTGCTTTTATTTGATTTTATTAAGGCGCATACAACAGCGCCATCTACCTTGCCCATATCTACATCCAGTAAAATTAGATCCGGCGTCAATTCGTGAATCATGTCGAAAATGTTTTCCGCACAATATGAAATGTGCACATTGTAACCATGCATTGGCAACATCATTTGCAAAAGATCTAATAATTCAAGTTCGTCGTCAGCGGCGAGTATAGTGGGTTTGAAAGGAGGGTCAGGTCTCATGGTTCGGCATTTATACTTTAAAGGAGTACAAGAAGTTTGCCTAATGCGTATTTTCTGTCTAGATTTTACCGAGCTCACAAAGTTAAAAGTAATTAATTCTCCAATCGCATGCCAGCTTGCCACGTAATGGGAACCTGCCGAATCAGGAACAGGATTTAATTACTTTTGGAGACTTCTTCTATTGAAGGAGAGTATGGCCCTTTTGATCTTCAATATGATGCATTTTTTCTTCAATCCCCTTGTGACGAAGAATTTTGATTAATTGAATGAGCGCAGTTATTAGAAATATTCCACCTATGACCCAGTTGAGATATTGTTCGCTATGGGCAATCTTTTTAACCAGCCATTTTCCCCCAAATATGAATACGCAATTCCCCAACAATGTTCCAAGCCCAATACCGAGAATGTAAATATTATACTGACTGTTTTTTGGCTCCAGTACTTTCTTCGTGAACAGCACCGTGCTCCAGCCAAACCAAAATGGTATTTGCACCGGGCTAATTGCACACATAAACATACCCAGAAGGAAACGGTTCATATTATTATTAAGCAACACGTTTTTAGAGTCACCGCCACCTTTGCTCGCTGCAAGAAAACTACCAATAGCCAGGGCCAGAATGATGACAAATGTTGCCCATTCCATTATTCGCATAAGCTTTTCCTGTCTTCTTACCCAATCGATGCCGATAAGTGACAGGCGAACGTAAACCATCTCGACTAATAATGATCCGATAGAGAAGTACATTGCATTTCGGATAGATTCCTGAATACCGATCTGCATAGCAGCAATGTTAAGTGTGCCTAGAGGTAAAGAACCCAAAAAGCTAATAACCAAACCCCAGAAAAATATTCGGATAACTTTCGGCATTGCTCAAAGATAAGCCAGCATGGTAAGATCGCCGGGTGATTATTTTGCCGCTATTGTTAGTTGAATTTTTACAATATCGCTCAAAGTAGCACTCCCTTTCCCCACGCCAAAATCGAGACGATTAATAGAAAATCCCCCGACAAAAAGGTAACCACCGTTAGCGGCAGTTGCAGTAAAAGGAAAGCTGACAGGTTTTGTAACAGCTTTAATGCTCAGATTACCCGTAAACACGTAAGAACCAGGAGTTGAAGTTGCACTAATTTTCGTGCTTACGATATGGATCGTCGGGTACTTCCCCACATCGAAATAATCTGCTGTTTTAAGATGAGAATCTCTTCTTTCGTTGTCTGTATCAACTGTACTCACCTGCGCAGTAACATCTACAACGGAGGCCGCAGGCTTCGTTGGTACAATTTTGATCGAGCCTTTTAAACCGGCTAAATCACCACCTGTATTAATGCCAAAATTCTTAATGACAAAATGCACCTTACTACCGGCGTCGGTAGGTACCAGTGTTTTTTGTGCATACAGACCCACAAAGGAGAAAAGCAAAATCGAGAGGAATAGGGAATTTTTCATAATCCAATTTATCGGGCAATTTAGTTTCATCTGCCCGAAATGTTTATCGAATAAAAATTTTTAACAAACATTACATAAATTACGTTAATATCATTATGCTTCAGCCCTCTACCTTCCAGCTGTTACGATTTCACTTTTCTTTTTTTTTAATGCCGGTATTTTGGTTCGCGCTAAGCCAGGTCGGAATTATCGATATCCCCGACACAATGCTGGTTTTTGTAATACTTCATTTGCTGGTTTACCCTTCCAGTAATGGCTATAATAGTTATATGGACCGCGACACCGGAAGCATAGGAGGTGTGAAAAGCCCTAAGGCACCCACCCGACAGCTTTTTACTATTTCCGTTGTCATGGATAGCCTCGCAATTGGTCTAAGTTTATTTATAAGTCTATATTTTTCCTTCGGCATCCTTCTTTATATTTTAGCCTCCAGGGCTTATAGCTACAGGAGAATCCGGTTGAAAAAATACCCCTTCCTGGGTTACATCACCGTTATAATTTTTCAGGGCGCAGTTACTTATTTTCTTGTAAAACATGGATGCAGCAGGAGTCATTCGCTGGCAGTATCTCCCCTTGCAATGTTGGGAGCGTCGTTACTAGTTGGTGGCTTTTATCCTCTGACGCAAATTTACCAGCATAACCAGGATAGGGAGGATGGTGTGAGAACCATTAGCATTCTGCTCGGTTACCGGGGAACTTTCGTTTTTACGGCCATCATTTATTTCCTCGCGATGGTAGTCCTCGGCATATATTTTGCCTCCAACCTTGAACTGGATAGGTTTTTTATTTTTCAAATCTTTCTGCTTCCGGTACTCGTATATTTCTTCCGGTGGTTTTACCAGGTTTATAAAAATGAGAGCAGCGCAGATTTTAAGAACACTATGCGGCTTAACCTGTTAGCATCCCTTTGTACAAATGCAGGCTTCATAACTCTATTAATAATAAACAAATTTTGAGTAAGATAACTTCTATCGGCACCAGTTTACCTTCGTACAAACATGCACAGGAGTCCCTGTGTTCTTTTGCGGATGCGGTTTACAGCGCAGATGCTGCCGAAAGCAGAAAATTGAAATTTCTTTACCGGCATAGCGGGATTAACTCCCGGTATTCTGTAATCCCCGACTTTAGCTTACCTCCACAAGAGAGGATATTCTTTGCCAAACTTGATAACCTCGAACCATTCCCCGGGATAGAGGAGCGAATGACATATTACAGTAGAACGGCAACGCCCATGTCTGTAGAAGCGATTCAGAATTGTATTGAAGGAAAGATTGGCAAAGATGCAATCACGCACCTGATCACCGTTAGTTGCACGGGAATGAGCGCACCGGGCCTCGATCTTGATATCATGGAAATTATGAACCTCTCACCCACTCTTGTAAGATCATCTGTAAATTTCATGGGTTGCTATGCAGCTATTCATGCCATGAAACTTGCCGACGCATTTTGTAAAACCACCCCGGGAGCGAATGTAGTTGTAGTATGTACCGAGCTTTGCACGCTGCATTTTCAAAAGCTGGTATCGGCGGATAATATTACAGCATCGTTATTGTTTGCTGACGGAAGTGCCGCAATGTTATTTCAAAGTGAAACAAACGATGAGGGAATTACTATCGATCATTTCTACAGCCAGGTAAGCTTTAAAGGAAGGAAAGATATGGCCTGGCAAATTTCTTCCAAAGGGTTTTTAATGACGCTAACAGGATTTGTTCCGGATCTCATTAAAGAAGATTTTGAACGGTTAGTTACAAACGCTTTGTCCGCATCGGGCATAAGAAGAGAAGAGATCACCCATTGGTGCATTCATCCCGGGGGAAAAAAAATACTTGATACTATTGTTCAGAGCCTCGGTATTAATACGGATAACCTCAAGCATTCATACAAAATTTTGCAGGAATATGGGAACATGAGTTCGGCTACAATTGTTTTTGTTTTAAAAGAGATGTTCGAAGAGTTTCGAGTGAGTGGTAAAAAAAGTAATGCGCGTATATTTGGAGCGGCCTTCGGCCCGGGCCTCACGATGGAAACCTTCACAGCTAGCTAT
>JANXYS010000233.1 GCA_025355935.1 Chitinophagales bacterium
AATTATTATCAAACAGATCAATACAATAAGATCATTAACCTGGTGCAGATAGCAGCTTTAAAAAAACTACGGCTAGCAAAACATATCAACTTATACAGCGAAGCCACTGTTCAAAAAACTGATATTAACGCTCCCATAAGAATTCCTCTTGTATTTACCCGTAACCGGCTGGCTTTCGAGGGTAATTTCTACCGGAACTTAATTATTAGCACAGGTTTGGAAATCAGATATTACACCCCTTATAAAGCAAGTAATTACTCGCCCGTCGTTGCCCAATTTGTCCCCCAGGATACAATGACTATTAAAAACTTGCCTGATGTAAGTGCGTTTTTACACTTCCGCATTAAAGGCTTTGCAGGATATTTCCGGACGGAGAATTTAAACACGGCAAGCTTAAAAAATGGCTTCGGGTTTATAAATAACAATTTTGCTGCGCCTCATTATCCTACTCCAGGCTTACTTATCCGGTTTGGTATCCAATGGTGGTTTGTAAATTGATTACTCAGTTATATGAGCAGCGTTGTATTCGCAGGACAGGAGTTAAACATAACGGACATAAAATTCTTACATCAGCGTAACAATTTATTTTAAATTTACGGGGCGAAAGTATTAGTACCCGCAGTGATATCGTTCCTTAAGGAATCGTTAATGTAAATATTATGATTGAAAGGGTGAGCCTACAAATAAAAAGTATGAAGACGATAGTGATGATATTAAAGAGGATATTTAAATCCTTGTTTATCCGGAAAAAAGACTGCTGTAACTAAGAATTTTTTGATATTCCGTAAACCAGGTTAGACAAATACCCGCCGTTGAAATAGGGTGCAGCAACAGCTGATGCCCGTTGAAGTATATTATTCATTGCATCAGGGGGTAACAGCAATAACTCTAATGCAAGCTTTGTTGCCCATGGAGTATCTTTTTCTTCCGTAACCTTTAACGCTTCGCTAAGTGCGTAAATCTTTAAACCCTCATCTTTTAGTTTCCCCAGTTCACTTATCATCCAGCTAAGGGCAAAAAAGTTGTTTTTATTATGCAGAAGCAAGTATAAGTTATCTCCTATTTCTGGCATTTTGTTGAAGGGGGAATTAATGATCTCAGGAACCAGGTATTGTTCCATTTGATGAGCCTGCTCAGGATTATCGTGCAGTTGAATGGCGCCCTGCATGGCCCGAGGATAGATACTCAGCCACCTGAGTCGTCTTCGCATTTCGTGGACCTCATCTTCAAGTTCGGTAAAGCCTTTCGCAGTCTCCAGGGCGAGCACATTTGTGTCATCGATACTATCGTGGTAAAAAGATTCCAGACCCTGGATGTCAAATTTTTCGCTCTGCCAACTTACTTTTTTCAATTTGCGTCTAATTTTATTTAGGCGGAAATTTTTCTTACCTATCCATTTTTTTTTGAGAAGTATTTGTTGAAAGGTATCCTTTTTTTCAACCATCTTCGTGCGAAGGTATGCGGTAACCGTTATAGGCGTATGAGGATTTGCTTTAAATTCTTTGGCAAAACTGTCATAGTAATCGATATATCCAAGCGCATCTTCCAGCAGCTTAAAATGATCCCGAAGTTTTATGAACAGCTTATTTCCGAATACATAAGCATAGATGCGGGATAATCCTTCGAGCATAAAGAGGTTAGTACGCGCATCGTTAGCATACAAAAATTCTGAAGCACTACTTGCATTTTCTGCTTGCGATAGCAACTGCTCCAGCCTGGTAAGATAATACTCGAATTTTGAAAAGCCTTTTTCCATATAATTTGTTCATTTAATCCTTTTCGAAAAATGCAACAGTGCCACCAACCCATTCTTTATCTTGATTGTACCTTGTCCCAATCATTTTACCCTTGCTTAACCGGGAAAGATTATGTACAGCAATAGGGCGTTGCCACTCATCCTTCCAAAAATAAAACAAACGTATCTCCGCTTTTGCAGGGTCATCCATGGTTTCAATGATAGGGGCATAGGTCACTTTTCGCTGTAGTATCCAGTTTTCGGGATCATGTATTTTATCGATATCTTCCTGGGTTACATCTATTACAACTCCCATCCCCGCAAACGAAAATAATGGTTTCAAAACAAATTCGTTCAGGTTCACGGGCATTTTCAATTCATTAAGAAAAAAAGTTTCAGGTACGTAAGGGTTGCTTATGAATGGCAGTGTAAACTTGCTGATGCGAAAGAACCAGTTGGGATGTGGCACCCATTCGACATCGTATGGTTTTGTAAGATCAATTACAGTACCCAAGCCCTCCTGCTGACGCAGATCATCGAAAATAAGCCGGTTGTAAATTCGCCTGACCTGTATTTTCTTACCCTCTTTCTTATAGAAAAGTTTATTGCCTTCTGCCGTTAATTCGGTAAGGCATACCACGGCAATTCCAAGCAGCTCCTCAGTTGCATAAAAATCAATGCGCGTTTTTTGCTTTTCGGGATAAATTTCAAGTAGTATAACATTTTCTGGCAGATGATCGCCAATAATAATTTCTTTCAGCAACGTAAGGTATGATTCCTTGTTATATCCATTGAGGTAAGCAGAAAACGTTCCTGGTAATTCCGTATATGCAGCCGTTAATTCAGTATGCAATGCCTGGAAGGCAAACAGGGTAGGGAAGCCCTGCATCTCGATCAACTGAGGCTCAATTGTACCAACCTGGTTGCGGCAAATTCCAAAATCAAAAACAATAAATTGGGGATGAGCATCTTCACCCGGTACCACAATGTCAGCAGGGATGCTACGTTCAGTAAGGGTTTTGAAATTTTTTGCCGTAATCACGTCAATTATGTCTTCACAAGCGTGGAGCATCTGGTTCTTAAAATCCTTGGGAATAAAGATAGGCGTTTCAGCAATTCTAAAATCGAGGGCGCCAGGATGGAGACCTTCAATCTTATCCATATACACATGGTATTTTTCTTTAGTAAAATTGTCGTTGAATTTTCCTCTTAATAACTTTTCCATAGCCTGATAATTGGTAAAGGATTGCTAAAATAACCATTATTGAGCAAAGAGGCAGGGAGCAAAAATATTATGGTTTAAACGAGGGCAGGATTAAGTTTTTGAACCGCAACAGCCAGAAAATTTGGGAGAATATGGGCATAAGTAAACATGATCTTGTCAGGGTCATTTAGCTGGTCGATCATCGATTTCCATTTTAGTGCTCCATGGCTTTCGATAACGGTTGCTTTTTTTAAGGGCTGCTGAAGATATAAGGACATTCCAATGGCATCAGCCTCAGGATGAAATTGGGTACCGATCATATTTTCATTAAAGCGTATGCACATGATCGCTCTTTCAAGCGGCACGTGGGCGCGTGCCTTCTCAATTGCGAGGATCCTTCCGCCCATCCTGCGTATTGCATTGTGATTAGGCTGCGTAACCTGGTAATCGCGGCTGTCAACAGCGTAAAACGGATCTTTTAAACCGTCAAAAATTGGCTCGATTTCGGCCACAGTCATACAATGAATGGGAAAAACCCCGAATGCTGTACTTTTTCTTTTACTTACAACCGCCGTATTAAAATGACGACAGGCAAGTTGGAAAGAATGACAGATAAAGAACACTTGCTTTTTAACGACATGTGCCGGGTTCTGATTGTATTCGTCCACTTTATCAATCCAATTAAAAAATGCATTTTCCCATTCAGTCCCTTTACTGTCTAACGGACTTCCCGGGCCTCCGGAAGAGATATAAACATCATAATCAAGTGAGGGTAACTCTACCTTTTTCCTGATCTCGAATTCATCACGCTGAAGCTCTATACTATTAATATCCGCAAACTGGTTAAGGATCTCGCGAATACAACGCATTCCCTGGTTTTCAACTCCCTCGTACAGATCAAGCACCGCAACTTTTAAAACATTGTTTTCGTTCCAGTTCATATGACAAAACTACCTTTTTTTTTAAAAACTGTCCACGCAACTATTAGTGACTTATTCACGCGTGTTAATAAACGCCGAAATCCAAACCATTTTAATTGCGGTTTTAAAAAACGTGAACTAGTTATGCTTTAAAAGTGCGCTTGTAAATTTTTAATTCAAATACGGTCCCCTTTGTTGAAACGATCATATTAGCCTTTTATAAATTACCTTTGTCCGCAAATTATGAAGACAAAGACAATCAGGCGAGACAAGGTGAACATCATCACCCTCGGTTGTAGCAAAAATATGGTGGATAGTGAAGTGCTGAGCGGGCAACTTTTAGCAAATGAAATTGATACTGTTCACGAAAGTGGCAAGAGAGATCATAATATTGTTATTATTAATACATGCGGATTCATTGAAAAAGCAAGGGAGGAAAGCATTAATACTATTCTTGATAATGTCGATCTAAAAAAGAAAGGCAAGCTTGACAAAGTTTATGTAACGGGTTGTTTGAGTGAACGATATCGAAATAATTTGGAAGCGGAGATACCAGAAGTAGATGCTTTCTTTGGTACGATGGAGCTGCCTATGATTCTCAAACGGTTTGAAGCAGATTATAAGGGAGAACTTGTTGGGGAGCGATTATTAAGTACGCCACAGCATTACGCATACATGAAGATCAGTGAGGGTTGCAATCGCACCTGCTCATTTTGTGCTATACCGTTAATGCGTGGGAAACATATAAGCAGGTCGATTGAAAGTCTTGTTACGGAAGCAAGGCAACTTGTGCAACGCGGAGTAAAAGAAGTCATGCTTATCGCTCAGGAGCTAACTTATTACGGGCTCGATCTTTACAAAAAAAGAGAATTGCCTAAGCTCTTACATGCTCTTGCCGGGGTAGAGGGACTTGAATGGATCAGGTTGCATTATGCTTACCCTTCCAAATTTCCTATGGATATAATTGATGCAATCAACGACCACGATAATATTTGTAATTACCTCGATATGCCCTTACAACATGCAAGCAATAGCATGCTTAATGCAATGAAAAGGCAGATTACCCGCGAGGAAATGGAAGATCTTATTGGAAATATTCGATATAAAATACCAAATATTTGCCTCAGAACTACGTTGATAACGGGCTTCCCTGGTGAAACCCGGCAAGATGTAGAAGAATTGAAAACTTTTTTGCAAAAGATGCGTTTTGACCGCGTAGGGACTTTCACTTATAGTCATGAAGAGGGTACAAGTGCCTACGGTCTCATTGATAACATTTCCGAAGAAGAAAAAGAAGAACGGGCTCAGGAAATAATGGAGGTACAGCAGGAGATATCCCTTGAAAAAAACGAAGAGAAAATTGGAAATATCTTTAAAGTAATGGTAGACAAAAAAGAAGCCGGACGATATTTGGGTCGGACTGAATTTGACAGCGTGGAAGTGGATAACGAAGTAATCATTAACAGCGATCGTAAATTAAAGATCGGTGATTTTGTACAAGTTAAGATTACGAAGGCTTACGACTTTGACCTTGAAGGAGAGGTAGTATAAACTCAAAAAATGAGTGCCGTTTTCTGAATTGATCAGCAACTTATCAACGCAACGTTTATGGAATTTACTGCAGCGCAAATACCTTACGAAGATACCCGCTCCTTTTCCTCCCTAGTTCTCGACTATATTTCCCGTGATCCACTATTGAAGCCTTTTTATGCTCATCCGCCTGACATTAACGGCGTGCGTGATGCAATTGTAGCTCGTAAAAAGTTTGCAACAAACCGGCATTTATTGGTTGAACAATTAAAGTTACAGTATGCCTCAATCGATACTCACGACCTAGTCAATAAAAATATTGATGCCTTACTTAGTGAGGATACTTTTACCATAACAACTGCTCATCAACCTAACATTTTTTTGGGGCATTTATATTTCGTGTATAAAATTTTACATGCCATCAGGATTGCAGATGAGTTAACGCGTAAACTCCCTGGTTTTAAATTTGTACCTGTTTATTATATGGGCAGCGAGGATGCTGACCTGGCAGAGTTAGGCGAGGTAAAAATTAACGGGAAAGCTTACACCTGGCAGACTGCGCAACAAGGTGCGGTAGGCAGGATGTTAATTGACCAGTCCTTTATGGACATTGTGGCAGGCATCGAAGGGCAGCTGGCGATCGAGCCCTTTGGTGCGGAAATCATCATGTATATGAAGGCCGCTTACACACCAGGGAAAACAATTCAACAGGCAACTTTTGAATTTACACATACCCTATTCCAGAACTACGGACTTTTAATACTACTACCTGATAATGGCGAGTTGAAACGTTCTCTGCTGCCGATTGTACGAAAGGAATTATCCGAAGGGTTTTCACATAACGCAGTGCTGAAAACAATAAGCAGCTTTCCAACAAAATACAAAGTTCAGGCTTCCGGAAGAGAGGTCAATTTGTTTTACCTCGAGGCAGGAATGAGGGAACGGATTGAAAAAGAAGATGACGGGTTCCGTATCGCGAATAGCAACCTTCGTTTTACCAATGAGGAATTTGAAAAGGAAATCGTATCAAATCCTCAGCGCGTTAGCCCGAACGTTATTCTACGACCTGTTTACCAGGAACTAATTCTTCCAAACATTGTATTTATCGGTGGCGGCGGAGAACTTGCATATTGGTTGGAATTAAAAAAAGTTTTTGGAGATGTGGAGGTGCCATACCCCCTGCTGGTTCTTAGAAATTCATTCACCATTATCCCTTTGAAGACGGCGGAGTTGATGCAGAAATTAAATTTGACCATTCCGGAAATTTTTGAAGAAAAACTTCAGCTGATCAATAAATTGATTGTTCGCGATTCTGATATGAAACTCACATTTAGCGAAGAAAAACTTTCTATGATAAAATTATACAAGCAGCTCAGATCTGATGCAACAGTTGCGGATACTACATTAGAACGCCATGTTTGGGCCCTGCAGTCGAAAGCTTTACAGAAAATTGAACAGTTGGAGAAAAAAATGCTGAAAG
>JANXYS010000240.1 GCA_025355935.1 Chitinophagales bacterium
CATTATTAACATTTTGAGGAAAAGAATAGGCGAACAACCAGTTGGGCAAGAATGATGGCCCCTTGAAATATCTGTGCGGCACTTTATCAAGAGAGCCATATGTTCTGTCGGTTACATAATGCAGCATTCCCGTCGTGTCGGGCGATTTGCCTTCCGTGAAATAACCAGCATGTTTTTGTAGGTTCTTTTCAAAATCACCTGGCTGAGCCGGCTTAGTATTGCCATAATCATCAGATGAATAGGCGCTATTAAATACACCCCAGTCACCGTCGCCTGAAACCTGGCAACCAATTCTTCCTACTGCATATGCAATCATTAGTGCAGGCGCGGCAGCATCCACCAGGTACCTGATCCGGATGCCTTTTTTATAAGCAAACCAACAGATGGCTATGGCAGCCAGGATGAGCCCCCCATAAAATGTAAGTCCACTTGCGGAGAAAATACTTCCAATTGGATCTGAAATGAATTGATCCCAATGTTCAATATTATCAAACAATTTTGCTCCTAAAATTCCAAAAATTAAACCGAGGATGATAATGTCTCCTACCCTGTCGTGCGGCCAAATTCTTACAGTGCGTCTTTCAGGTAGTTTTAATTTCTGTTTATTTTTTTCGTACCATTTTAAACCGGCAAGTAAGAGTGCAATTACTAACCCACCTAAAAGATTACCTTGTCGCGAAAAAATATAGTCCTGCGCATTTACTTCAGGCGCCTTGCTAAAAAGTAACCCAAAGAGTTTATACCCGAATAAAAATCCAATGACACCATTAATGAAAATATCCAGTATTGATGCAGGTTTACCAACTGTAATCGTTTCCTCCCGGGGATGAAGAAGACCCTGTTTCTCCTTTCTTTTTAATTCTGCACTTAACACAACAGCCGCCACCAGGAACGCTAGTGCTACCATCAATCCAAAAGTATTCAAAATTTTTAACGCGTTCCACTCAACGCCAAACCAGTCCTTGAAAACGTAATATAAATTGGGATACATTATAAAATTTTAATGAAAATGTGCTGCAAGATATTCTTTCAGCCCGGCAATAAAAAATCCTCCCGCTGTATTATAACTGGAGGAGGATCTTGTTGGTAGTAGATAATTTAATTGCAGTGCGTGTCGAAAGCGGCAATTAGGTTTTCAGCAATCATTTGTGCACTTCGTCCTTCGATGTTATGGCGCTCGATCATATGCACGAGTTCACCATCTTTAAATAAAGCAATTGCAGGTGAAGATGGAGGATAAGGCAGAAGGTGCTCCCGGATTTTACTAACAGCTTCAACATCGAATCCCGCGAAGCTGGTTGTAATATTATCAGGTTTTTTGTTGGCATTCATTACAGACATAATTGCACCGGGTCTTGCAGTACCGGCGCTACAGCCGCAGACAGAATTAATCATAACCAGGGTTGTACCCTTCTCATTTAAAGTGTTCTCTACGTCATTTGCAGATAACAATTCCGTAAAACCATTTTCCGTTAATTCTTCTTTCATCGGAATAACTATTTCAGCTGGATACATATTTCAGTTTTTATTTTGAACAGCAAAAGTACAGCTAATTCTCTAAATGAATTGATAATTATCGATACGTTTGAATAAAAAATAGTCATAATGACAGGTAATTATAATTAACAAGACAAAGTGACTGATGCATTTATACCTGAGCTGAAAAAAAGTCAAAATAATGCACTGGAACAAGTTTTGATTAACTCAACGAAACAATATTTTTAATCTAACAATTTATAGCCATGACACTAGTTAAAGTAAACAACCAATTTTCCCGATCCATTGACGGACTTATGAAGGATCTTTTTACAGAACTTCCTGCTGCCGCAGGAAAGTCACTCCGGGAAGATGTATTGCATTTTCCGCCTGCAAATATCATAGAAAAAGAAGCTTCATACGAAGTTGAGTTGGCGGTTCCGGGGTATGACAAAACAGATTTTAGCATTAGCCTGGGCAGTAAGGTTTTAACCATTAGCACTTTAAAAACGGAACGTGTGCCAGTCGAAACTGATAAACTTATCAGGCGTGAATTCAGTACGAAATCTTTCAAGCGCAGTTTTACCATTGATGATAAAATCGACAGCGACAATATCCGCGCGAAATACGAAAATGGCATTTTGAAACTTGAATTACCTAAAAAAGAGATTACAAAAACCGGGGCAAAAGAGATCACCGTTTTATAATAAACACGGTTAAAATTTTATACAGTTGATTACCTTTTGCGTACTTAAGGTAGGCCTCCGCAGTCTTGCGGGGGCTTTTTCATATATTATTAGTTAATTTCGTTTTTTTACCCGAATTAAAATTTCTCATGAAGAAACTGCATGTAACCCTGCTGTTTATACTTGTATATTCTTTTGTTATTTGCCAAGTTCATCCAGATTCGTCTTTTAAAAAATCATACGACACTACGTTCCTCCGTATCAAAAACCTTAACCCGTATTTCACTATCCATGTAGATTCAACTTTGCGCTACCAACTGGAAATAAATAAAGACATTTCAAACTATTACTGGTTTATGAAAAACTCACCAGTTGGATTGAAGATTAATAAGGACAATGGTTTTCTGACTTTTAAAGTGGAAAAATCATACTTTCTTTCAGGTCGGTTAAAATATGATTTCGAGTACAAAGTGAACCTGAGCGTGCAAAATTTAAACGATCCCCTTGATCGTGTTGATACTTCGTTCGTGCTACTGTTTTATAGCACAGACATAATACCCTCGAAAATTAAGCCAACAGTTACCAACAGTCTAATCATTGACGAAGGTGATACAGTCCGGTTTAAAATCCAGTGTGATAACGGCAGCTTTCCCATTGATGATATTACTTACATTTCCAACTACCCTATACAGTCACTTACACCCGTTATAAAATGTGGCGATGATTTTACATGGACTGCACCGTTTGATTTTATAAGAGAGAATGATAAAGACAAGCAGCGGAAAATCAGTCTTTATTTTATTGGCAGCAATAAATTTCATACTACAGACACAGCCCGCATAGAAATCACAGTTAAGGAAAATATTAATTACCCGCAGCAGGTAATGGAATTTGAAAAATTACGTAGCGGAGTAAGTTATTACATTACCCAATTAAAAAGTAGTTTCAGAATTGTAGACAGGAAAATAAAAAAAGTGAAGGGAACCCGAACGGCCTTCGATCTTGCATCCGCCTCTACAGCACTCGGCGGAACCATTTTCTCATCCCTGCCTAATTCAAACCAGCAGACAACCGGAAAAATACTACCAAGTATTGGCGTAGCCCTGGTGCCGGTTAAAGAAGCAACTTCGCCAAACAGTATTTATGAACAGAATACCGCTACACTGATTCGGAGCAGCATTAAACGCCTTGAATACCTTCTTACTGAAAATACCTTAACAGGTAGCCGGGATCCGGATATCTTAAATAAATCGCGCAAACTACGAGATGAGTTGAAACAAACGCAGATTCAACTGATCGACATACCTATTGCTGAGCTCGATCCTAATGAAAAAGTACTGGACGCTTACTTCAATAATCCGAAGGTGAATAAGAAGTACAAAATGAAAAAACATTAAGAAACAGGTCGGTGAAACCAAAAGTGGGTCAGTTTCCAATCGG
>JANXYS010000296.1 GCA_025355935.1 Chitinophagales bacterium
ACCATTTTGCTTTTTCAAAATCAAATTTAGCGCCTCCCTTGTGCACCCGTTCAAGTGAGAAGCGGGCAATCAGTTCGTCGATAGAAAATATTTCCTGTTCCGTTCCGTCGTTCCAGCCTAAAACTGCAAGCAGGTTGATAAATGCTTCCGGAAGGAATCCAATCTCTTTAAAACCCTTTGTTGAATCTCCGGTCTTAGGATCATGCCATTCGATTGCATAAACCGGAAATCCAAGCCTGTCGCCATCTCTCTTGCTTAATTTACCATTTCCGTCTGGCTTTAAGATAAGTGGAAGGTGGGCCCATTGAGGCATGAGTTCCAGTCCGAAAAGATATTTCCACAAAAGGATATGAACAGGCGCACTAGGCAGCCATTCTTCGCCGCGGAAGGCATGGGATATATTCATCAGGTAATCGTCTACCACCACTGCAAGGTGATAGGTTGGCATCCCGTCGGCTTTTAGGAGGACCTTATCATCGACCGTATTGCTGTCAAAACTTATTTCACCCCTAATTATGTCTGTGAAAGAAATTATTTCGTTTTCATTTACTTTAAACCTTATCACATAAGGCGTGCCGGCGTCAAGGAGTGCCTGGGTTTCTGCCGGCAGCAACCGCAGTGAATTGTTCATATTATGCCGAACATGATGATCGTATTGCAGGCTATGACTCCCCCTCGCTTTCAAAAGTTCGCGCATTTCCTCAATTTCCTGTGGGGTATCAAAAGCATAATACGCGTGTCCCGAATCAATAAGTTGCAAGGCGTATTGTCGGTAAACACCCTTTCTTTCACTTTGCCGGTACGGAGCGTACTTTCCCCCGGTGAGCACGCTTTCATCAGCTGTAATACCGCACCATGTTAAACAGTCAAATATATATTTTTCGGCTCCTTCAACAAAGCGCGTTTGATCTGTATCCTCAATCCTTATTATAAAATCGCCATTAAATTTTTTTGCAAACAGGTAATTGTATAATACTGTTCTTACGCCGCCTAAATGAAGCCCCCCCGTCGGACTCGGTGCAAATCGTACCCTTACTTTTCTGGTCATGCGCAAAGATAAGGACTAGCGAATTTTAAGAAACCTATAATATCTGTGGATCAATTTCGTTTTAAATTAATTAGCAGGATTAAACTTTTGTTATAAATAATAATCATATAACCGTTCGCGAAACATTTAACTAAACTTTTAAAACCTATAAAATGAATAAACAATTTAAACTGATCCTGGCAAGCCTGCTGGTATTTTCAGTTATGCTCAATGGTTGTAAAAAAACAGAAACTGTTACTGCAGATAATACCGATCTGGCAACGCATGCTGATGACCAGGCCCGCATGAGCCTGGAATCGGATGCCGTTTCTAATGATGCAAACATAGCGGTTGATGGTTATGGTTCTTTCAACGGTAAGATTGAAAACCTTACTGGTGTAATTTGTGATGCAAGTTCTGTGTTGGATTCTTCAAATGGAATACGCCGCATCACTATTAATTATAATGGTCAAAATTGTAATGGTGCCCGCACCCGTACCGGAACTGTAGTGTTGTCTATGCCGCTCGCAACGAAATGGAAAGACGCCGGCGCTGTATTAACGATCGAAATTCAGAACTTAAAAATTACCCGCGTTGCTGATGGTAAAAGCATCACACTTAACGGTACTGAACAAGTCACGAACGTATCGGGTGGAAAGCTTCGCGACCTGGCCAGCATGAGTCCAATCACCCACAGCATTTCAAGTACCAACATGAGCATCACGTTCGATAATGGAACTTCCAGGGTTTGGCAGATTGCTAAAAAAAGGGTCTTCTCTTACAATAACGGAATTGTGATTACTACAACCGGAACTCACAATGATGGTAACACTACGGGAATTTCTGAATGGGGAATTAACCGATTCGGGAAGGATTTTGTGACGGCGATCACAGAGCCTTTGATCATACGTCAGGACTGTAATTTCAGGTTAACTTCGGGCCAGGTTACGCACTTACATCTGATGGCTAATGTTGTAGTTAGCTTCGGCCTCGATGCTCAGGGAAATTCAATTTCCTGCCCCACGGGTGTTTATTATTTCAAAAGCATTTGGACAGGCGCTAATGGCATTGTTCGCACCTTCATACTTCCGTATTAAAATTTTTAAGAAAAGAGTGAAAGCCGGCTTCCAACGAGCCGGCTTTTTTCGTCAGTACCATTACGGGGGGCTGCTTTAGTTTACGGACTTTATGAGTTAAATTGCCGGATGTTTTATACAGTTAAAATTCCTGCTTGGATAACGAAAATTTATCCTTCCCGGATTTGGAAGATCGACACAAAGGATAAGAAACTATACCTCACTTTTGATGACGGCCCACATCCTACCATAACTTCTTTTGTGTTGGATGAACTAAAAAAGAAAAATGCCAGGGCAACCTTTTTCTGTATTGGGAAAAATGTTCAGCTTTACCCGGATGTTTACGCTAGGATACTCAATGAAGGCCATGCAGTAGGAAACCATACCCAAGATCACCTCGATGGGTGGAAAACGAAAGATTCCGAGTATCTGGATAACATTGCGATCGCAAAAAAATACATAGATAGTAGTCTGTTCCGCCCACCGTACGGAAAGATTACGCGTTTTCAGCAAAAGCAATTGTCGGCCCCGCGGTTTAAGATGCAAACGATTATGTGGACAATTTTAAGCGGTGATTTTGATGAAAAAGTATCACCAGAGCAGTGTGTTCGGAATGTTTTATTGAATGGAAATGAAGGTAGTATCATTGTCTTTCATGACAGTGAAAAGGCAAAATTAAAGCTTGAATTCAGTTTGGGGAAAGTACTGGATTATTTCGGCAGTAAAGGTTATGCGTTTGAAAAAATCAGTATTTAAAATAAAGTGGGCCTGGGTAGAAACCCTGGCCCGTTTTTAATCCGTACCCTATGAAAACTTTGTACAAGGTAATAAGTTGGGTTGATAACTACAAAATTTTTTCCCTGGATATTTTAAATTTGCGCGATTTCATATACATGATCTTTAATTAATTGATTTTTATCAAACAAAGTAAATTATATGATAGACAGTCATTGTCACTTATACTCCTCAGAATTTGAACAAGACATAGATTCAATTGTGACGAGAGCATTGCAAGAGTCTGTCTCAAAATTTTATTTCCCGGCCATTGATTCCGGCACGCATGAAAAAATGATAAGCCTCGAAAGCGAATACCCGGACAAATGTTTTTCGATGATGGGACTGCATCCTTGTTCGGTGAAGGAGAACTACCGCGCCGAACTGGGGATCATTGCAGAATGGCTTGCCAAAAGGAGTTTTGCCGCAATTGGTGAAACCGGACTCGACTTTTATTGGGATAAGACGTTTGTAAAAGAGCAGTATATTGCCCTTGAACAACAGGTAGACTGGGCGCTACAGTATGACATACCTTTAGTATTACACACGCGCAATGCTTTACAGGAAACGATCGATGTGATAAAAAATTTCTCCTCAACATCGCTCCGGGGGATTTTTCACTGTTTTGGCGGAACATTTATGCAGGCTGAACAAATTATTGACGCCGGCTTTTACCTTGGAATAGGTGGCGTTATTACCTACAAGAACAGTGGCCTTGCGGAAGTGCTTTCAGAGGTGGATTTACAATATCTTGTATTGGAAACTGATGCCCCATACCTTACACCAGTTCCTTTCAGGGGCAAAAGAAATGAAAGCAGTTACCTTAAATATATAGCTGCGAAAATAGCGGATGTAAAAAATACCACGCTTGAAAATGTGGATACCATAACCACTGCGAATGCTGAAGAATTGTTTGGCCTGCCAAAAAACGTTTCTTAAGCAGGAAGTTATTGGCCGTGTTCCGGATATTTATAAACTTTCAGGTATACGGTTGTTTTCATTTAGAAATTTCCTTAGCGCTGGCTGATCTTCCCGGGCCACTGGCCATTACAGTGAATGACTTGCGACAAGCATCCTCCAACAGGATAAGTTTTTATCTTCTATCTGAAAATGCAGTATTTTTATTTTCATGTTTAATAATAAAAAGCTTTATCTTTTTCGACTATGAAATATAATCCACTTCAAAACTTTATCGGCGGAAATTTCAGTAGCAGTGCATCCGATAAAACGCTGGACGTAGTGTCTCCGTTGAATGGCGAACAGCTCTCAACTGTGCCGTTATCAGGTGCCGCGGATCTTGACAAGGCGGTTGCAGCTGCTAAAAAAGCGTTTCCCGCCTGGAGTAAAACGCCCATTAAGGAAAGGGTACAGGTATTTTTCAGATATAAAACTCTGCTTGAAAACAACCTGAAAGAGCTGGCTGAACTATGTAGCGAAGAAAATGGTAAAACATATGGCGAATCAGTTGCCGAAATTGAAAAATGTATTGAGCTTACAGAATTTGCCACTTCCCTACCGCAACTAATTACTGGGGAGATTTTAGAAGTAAGCCGCGGAGTAGAATGTCGCACAGAACACGTAGCCCTTGGCGTTGTTGCCTCTATCGTACCTTTTAATTTTCCGAGTATGGTGCCTAACTGGACGTTACCAAATGCACTTGCTTTAGGGAATTGTATGATCATGAAGCCATCGGAAAAAGTGCCTCTCAGCTGCGGCAGACTGGCAGAATTATTAAGAGAGGCTGGCCTACCAGATGGTGTGTTTAATATTGTACATGGTGATGTTGATATTGTGAATGCCATTTGCGACCACCCTGATATAGAGGCCGTCTCATTCGTGGGCTCTACAAGAGTTGCCAAAATTGTTTATCAGCGCGCAACGGCGAATTTAAAAAGATGCCTTGCGCTCGGAGGCGCGAAAAATCACTTGCTGGTTCTGCCGGATGCGATCCCGGGCATGACTGCGCAGAACATAGCGGCTAGTATGAGCGGGTGTGCGGGTCAGCGCTGCATGGCCGCTAGTGCAATGATCGGTGTAGGAAATGTAGATGCGATCATTGACAAAATATGTGAAGAAGCACGAAAGATAATTCCGGGTGAAAATTTGGGAGCCGTTATTAATAAGGCTTCCCAGGAACGGATAGAAAAATATATCACTGATGCGGAAAATGCAGGTGCAAAAATTTTGGTGGATGGAAGGAATGTTACGGTAAAGGGAATGGAAAAAGGAACCTACGTAGGCCCCACTGTGATAGATCACGTAACTCCTGAAATGAGTGTCGCTACCGAAGAGATTTTCGGCCCTGTGATTTCGATCATCCGTACTAAAACAGTTGATGAAGCTTTGGCAATAGAAAATGCAAATCCTTATGGGAATGCAGCCAGCGTTTTTACCCAAAATGGGGGTATGGCGCGTTACATCATCGAGAGAGCGAGTGCGGGCATGATCGGCGTTAACGTAGGCGTACCTGTTCCGCGGGAGCCGTTTAGTTTTGGCGGATGGAATGAGAGTAAGTTCGGCGTTGGAGATATTACTGGTAAAAGTTCCATAGAATTCTGGACTAAGTTAAAAAAATCTACAATTAAATGGAATGCGGAATCAGGAG
>JANXYS010000325.1 GCA_025355935.1 Chitinophagales bacterium
CAGCGAACCAATCTCGTTAGAGCATTTTTGAAAAAAGATAGTTCTGGTAAAGTAATTTCCTTTGTTTCTTTCAACCAGGGAGATTTTAAATCAGTGATGGATAGTATTGTATTTGATATGAAAACGGGCAAAGGTATTACAAAGGGAACGTATACGCAGCAAGACCAGATGTATATTTATGGTGAAAAAATTAAAAAAGAAAGCCCCGAAGTTTTTTATGCGCTAAACTCTCGATTCACTACTTGTAATCTCGATACTCCACACTTTGCATTTGTAAGCCACAGGATAAAATTCATTTCCAAAAAAATGGCTTTTACCGGCCCTGTACATCCTGAGTTTGAAGGTGTTCCTCTACCCATATATTTGCCATTTGGAATCTTTCCGCTTTCACAGGGAAGACATTCCGGCTTCCTGCGTCCCACCTTTACAGCCAATGACCAACTTGGTATTGCGCTTGAAGGGCTTGGCTACTACAAGATCCTTAGCCCCATCTGGGATATCATTGCCCGCGGTACGCTTTATTCCTATGGCGGCTGGATGGCAAACGTTAATCCGCGGTATTACAAGCGGTACCGGTACCAGGGCAACCTTTCTTTCGATGTTCAGAAGATTAAGCCGCTTGACCTTCCATCAAGCCGAACAGTAAATGTTAGGTGGACCCATAGCATGGACAACAAAGCCAGGCCCGGGGTTACTTTCAATGCTAATGTAAATGCAGGAAGCAGCAAATACAATTCCCTGGTGCCAAATGATCCACGCCGGAATTTTCAAAACCAACTGCAATCGTCTATCACATACGCAAAGGTATGGAAGGACAAACCGTTCAATATTTCTATAAGTGCAAATCATAACCAAAACACCCTCACAAAATTAATCAACATAAATCTTCCGGACGTAGCCTTCAACGTGAATACGCTTTATCCCTTCAGACGAAAGGAGGCAGTAGGCGAGTATAAATGGTACGAAAATGTTGGAGTAGGATTAAACACGAACGCCCGCAGCCTGACTTCTTTTTATGACACCGCAGCAAATATTGTACAGCAGATATCTAACAATTTTCAATACGGAGCTCTGCATACAGTACCCATCACTCTCTCGCTACCTCAACTAGGCGTATTCCAGGTATCACCTAATATTTCTTACCAGGAAAAATGGTACCAGAAAAAAATTGTACAGCGCTGGAATGTGACCTCCAAAAAACTTGATAGTACTATATCTTCCGGATTTTACTCGGCCCGCGATATGAATTTTGGTATTGGAACAAGTACCCGAATCTTTGGGATGTATACTTTTAAGAAAAGTAGCCGGGTAATGGCAATACGCCATGAACTGCGGCCCTCTCTTTCTGCTAACTATAAACCTGATTTTACTGGTGGCACTTACTACACCCAGCAGATCGATACAAATGGTAACAAACGGCGTATTTCGGTTTATGAAGGAAGCATTTACGGCCCTTATGGCGAGGGTCAGTTTGGGGGATTAAATTTTAGCTTAGACAATAATGTTACTATGAAAATTCGTAGTAAAAAGGATACTGGCGAATCAGGTATTAAAAAGGTTTCATTGCTTGATGGATTGCGACTGGATGGTGCCTATAACTTTCTTGCTGATTCTTTTAAGGTAAGTATTCTTACTTTATCAGCGCGGACTAACCTCTTCGATAAATTTAATCTTACAGCAAATGCTAGTTTCGATCCCTACTTACGCAACCAAAATGGAAAGCGGATAGATAAATTAACATGGGCGAAAAATCCCTTGTCTTTAGGAAAGATTTCAAGTGGTTCTGTGGCACTTCAAAGTGGATTTAAAGGTGGAGATAAAACAAAGAAATCACCTACTGATGATTTGGCTGCATTGCAACAAAATGCGCTTTCAAATGGAATACCGTTAGATGAATACCAACAGGAAGCAGCATATGTGAGAAATAATCCTGGCGAATTTGTAGATTTTGCGATTCCATGGAGTATAGATTTCTCCTATTCACTTAGGTTCGACAGGACTTATCCCATCGCAAACTCCAGGTATTCGAAACTCGCATTTAACCAGGATATAATTGGAACGCTTCCGCCAACCTCACACCGAAGTGGAAAATAGGGGTGAACGGTTCATATAATATTACAGCAAAGCAAATAGGGCTAATCAGCATGTACTTGTCGAGAGACCTGCATTGCTGGCAATTGGCCATCAATGTGTCTCCTGTTGGCGTATATCGATTCTTTAATATTAGTATAAGTCCTAAGTCGCCTATTCTTCGCGATATTAAAGTTAATCGTACCCGATCATTTTCAGATTTTTAAAATCAAATCTTTTGTTTTGACGCAGGCGCGATAGTTTTCGAGTTTTCAATGTAACAATCTACCATGATGTTATATACTTTTTCTTTCAAACTCCTGGCATCATTTTCATTCGAAGAAACCGGATCTAAAAATATCATAGATAATCTTTTTGGTAGAAGATAAAACGTTTTGTTAACCGGCATCGCTTCTTTGGTTCCAATGATCACACAGGGCAGAACATCTTTTTTAGCTGAAACGGCAAGTTTAAAAGCGCCATCGTAAAAGTCTTTCATTGGCTTATCCGTGCGGTTCCTCGTACCCTCAGGATAAAGGCACATATGCATACCTTTTTGTAAAACATTTTTCATTGTTTCAAAACTTTTTACCCTGCTTCTTTCGTTACCGCGGTCAACTAGCACAGATCCACGTTTGTAGAAGAGACCAAAAATGGGAACTTTAGCAAAGGAAGCTTTAGCTATCGTTTTGTTTCCAGCAGGGATAAATGGCGCCGATAGCGGAACGTCGAGCAGGGCGTTATGATTATACACCACAACGTATGTTATTCCTTTCCGAAAATGCTCCCGGCCAGTGACCTTTACAGAACAACCCACGAGAAAGAGCCATACGCGCATCCATACCCGCGAAACGGCTATAAAATAATCCTGGCCCTCTTTTTCATTCTTAAAGGCATATGACATCATCGAAGGAATAAATGCAATAAGGAAAGTAAGAACAAAAGTTATCATACCCCACAAGGCCCATACCCGGCCAAAAACATTTTTAAGAATCTTCATCCTTCTTTCTTTATGGGGTTAATAATTTCCAATCTATCGGTTGGAAGCCGTCGCGCATTAGCAACTCATTTGTTTTAGAAAAATGCTTACAACCAAAAAATCCTTTATCAGCAGCAAAAGGGGAAGGATGCGCAGCTTTTAAGACATGGTGTTTTGTTTCATCAATAAGAGCTTGTTTATCCTGTGCAAATTTGCCCCACAATAGGAACACTACATTTTCTTTTAGATCTGAAATATGTTGTATAACAGAATCAGTAAATTCAGCCCAGCCAAATTTTGCGTGACTAAAGGGTTCTCCAGCCCTCAC
>JANXYS010000353.1 GCA_025355935.1 Chitinophagales bacterium
TGAATTTCTCATTAACACCCTGTTAATGCATTCGCCCTTTAAACATAAAATAATTAACGAAAATTACCATTTTCTCGACCGGTCGCAAGGTGGCTCCCGCCCGAAGACCCTAACTTCTGATGATTTTGAGCAACTTAAAAGCTCACCTAAATTCTTCGCGAGAAAATTCGATCGCAAAGTTGATGAGGCAGTCCTGGACAGGATTGACAAAGAACTCTTATTTTTACAAGAGAAAAAAGCATACTACATTTCTGCATAAACCCTAATTGCCTTCTTCATTTAAAAAATCTGTCATTGCAAAAGCAAACGGAATGGAAATGGAAAATTCAGTCCGAAACGAGATGGTTTAGGTGGAACCTCAGCGAGATATGGCAATATAAAGATCTCCTTAACCGGTTTGTCCGCCGCGATATCATCGCGAATTACCAGCAAACGGTCCTAGGCCCGTTTTGGATATTCCTACAACCTATTTTAACAACACTTGTATACTGGCTGATCTTCAGTCGTATTGCCAAAATTTCTACGAATAATATTCCTCCCCTATTGTTTTATTTGCCCGGCATCATTATCTGGAGCTACTTCTCTGATTGCCTTAATACAACCATGTATACCTTCCTTCAAAATTCAGCTTTGTTCGGAAAGGTTTATTTTCCGCGGCTGATTGTACCGTTGAGCAACGTGCTGTCGCAAACTATCCGTTTATTGGTTCAGCTATTACTATTTCTCGTCCTGTACTTCTATTATTATTTTGGGACCGACCTTGTTCACCCGAATCTTTATATTTTGCTGATGCCGCTACTCCTCTGTCTTACTGCCGCGTTCAGTCTTGGATCAGGTCTTATCATAAGCGTGCTAACAGCCAAATACAGGGACCTGGACTATGCTATACAATTCATTTTAAGATTGTTTATGTTTGCTACGCCCGTCGTATACCCAACTTCGTTAGTCCCGCAAAAATATCAGTTCATATTTTGGTTAAACCCACTCACAGCGGTTATTGAAAGCTTCAGAGCGGCGTTTTTTTCTGCAACTGTTGTAAGGACGAGTTATTTACTTTTAAGTGTTTTTTCAGTCATCGCACTATTGACCATCGGGCTCACTCTTTTTAAAAGGCGGGAACAAAGTATCATGGACATCATATAAACACTATCATGGAATGAGTAATATAATGATCAGGGCTGAAAATATTTCAAAAGTTTACCAGCTTGGTAAGCTTGGGTCGGGCAGATTCCGTGAAGACTTTAGGTATTGGCTTCAGCGAAAAGCCAAGGCAGATACAAACAGTACATTAGCGGATCAAAACATACTGTGGGCTCTAAAAGACGTGAGTTTTGAAGTGACGCAAGGCGAAGTATTAGGATTGATTGGCAATAACGGTGCTGGCAAATCTACCCTGCTAAAAATTATTTCACGCATTACTTCGCCCACATCCGGTATAGTCATGGGAAACGGAAGAGTAGCCAGCCTGCTTGAGGTAGGAACTGGCTTTCACGGGGAATTAACCGGCCGCGAAAATATCTTCCTCAACGGGAGTATCCTCGGTATGAAAAAAAAAGAAATCGACGAACATTTTGAAGAAATAGTTGATTTTTCGGGCGTGGAAAAGTTTATCGATACGCCCGTCAAAAGATATTCAAGCGGGATGTACACTCGACTTGCCTTTGCGGTGGCAGCCCATATGGATCCCGAGATTCTTATCGTGGATGAGGTTTTAGCTGTAGGCGATGCAGAATTCCAACGAAAATGCCTGAGCAAAATGAAGGAGGTTTCTACAAAGGAGGGAAAAACCGTTTTATTCGTAAGCCACAATATGCAGGCATTAAAAAACTTATGTAATCGCGCCATAACGCTTCACGAAGGAAGGATCGTGGACATGGGCGAACCGGAAAAGGTGATTGGAAATTATCTGAAAAAAGAAAAGCAACTAACCACTACTCTTCATTTTCCAGATATAGAATCCGCACCGGGTAACGAATCTATCCGCATCATGTCGGTGGAACTGGCGCCCGCGTTGTTACCCGGACAGGCAGTTCCAGATATTCGCACGCCCCTGACAATTTCGTTTGCCTTTTGGCATACCGATCAGTCTCGTGGAAGTCTTATCGTAGGAATTCATTTATTCAGTATTTCCGGTGAGTTTATTTTCGACATCTGTTCAAACGGCGACTTATCCGCCACAGGGCTTGTAGAAGGTTCTTGTACAATTCCGGGTAATTTTCTGAATGATGGGGCCTATTACATTTCTATCGTGTTTGTGAAAGACACCACGAAACGATTATTTTACTACGAGTCTTGCCTGTCTTTCGACCTGGAAGATTATCGCGCCAATACAGCATGGTATGGAAAATGGAAAGGATCCGTACGGCCTGATTTTCCGGTAGTCCTGAACGTAAAAGACGCGACTAACTCTTAATGTCAGAATTCCTTCCATACCAGATCCTTCACCAGCAGTTAACGGAATTGGCGCTGCCCTTACGGATTGATCAAAATACTTATATCGTTTTTTGGCATCGTAATATTCCGCTTGGTGATTTGTGGCTCGAGTGTAAGAACAACGTCACAAGGATGGTTTCAACTGGAGAGATTACAAAAGCTATTAAACCAGCACTTGAATATTACACCGCAACGAAAGAAGAAATTGACCCGATATTTTCATCACTACATGCGGGCAATACTAAATCGCTTCCCTTCCTTCTAGGGACTCTTATCGATGCTTATAAAACTAACGAGAATATAGCTACACTTGTAAGTGTAATTATATGCACGCGCAATCGCCCTGCTGAACTTGAGCAATGTCTCCGGTCATTTGAGCAGTTCCCAAAACATTTATTTGAACTTATAGTAGTTGATAATGATCCGTCTGATAGTCGCTCCAAAAATATAACAAAAAGTTTTCCTTATGCAAGGTACATACGCGAAAACAGGAGAGGTTTAGATATAGCACGTAATACAGGTATCCGGCATGCAAATTATGATATCATAGCCTTTACGGACGATGATGTGGTTGTTGCTAAAGACTGGATAGATTGTATTTCCGGTGCTTTCAGTGATCCGGTTACACTCGCAATAACTGGTATAGTAATGCCGCTCGAATTAGAAACAAGGGCGCAGTACATTTTCGAGAAAGACTGGTCGTTTAATAAAGGTTTCGTACCCCGGAAATTTGATCACCGCTATTTTCTTGATCACCTGGAAGACGGAGTTCCCGCCTGGGAAATAGGCGCGGGTGCGAACATGGCTTTCAGACGCGAAGCCTTTGAGCTCGCTGGCTTTTTTGATGAGCGACTCGACGTAGGCGCCGCAGGTTGTAGCGGCGATTCTGAAATGTGGTACCGCATCATGGCGGAAGGATATACATGCAGATACATTCCCCAGATGTCCGCTTATCACTTACATCGCAAAACGATGAAAGGTTTGAAGTCTCAATTATATAATTATATGCGGGGGCATGCCTGTGCGCTTAGGGTGCAGTACGAAAATTATGAACACGCCGGAAACCTTCTAAGACTCGAACAAAAGCTTCCACTGTATTATTTCCAACGATTAAAACAAAAAATATCCGGGCACGAAGGGATACACAATGATTTTATATTTTCGGAAATACTTGGACTGATTTCGGGCAAACTGTATTATAAGCGCAATGCTGACAAGCCAAGACAACATAGCTTCCAATTACCATGCTTAACAAATAGATCGGATGTAAAAAATAGGGAATTGGTCTCTGTAATTATACCGTGCTATAACCATGGGGGATATCTTGCAAATGCAATAACCAGCATCCTTATTCAAACGTACAAACATTACGAGGTAATCGTGATAGATGACGGGTCTTCGGATGATACTTTTGAAGTGTGTAGCAACTATGACGGGCTTGTTAAATATGTTCGTGTGGAAAGAGTAGGCCTTTCAGCTGCCCGGAACATCGGCATCTTGTATTCAAGCGGGCAGTACCTTGTTTTTTTAGACGCTGATGACTTCCTTTACGACACTGCCCTTGAGATAAATATAAGGTATTTGCAGGAAGATAAGTCGCTTGCACTTGTATCAGGAGGTCACAAGAGGCTCAATGATAAATTGGAAATGTTGCCCGGTGTAGTGGCGAAAAATTTAAGTGGGGAAAATTACGCTTATCTTCTTAAAGGCAATTATATCGCCATGGAGGGAGCCGTAATGTACCGCCGGGAGTTGTTCCCGAAATTCCATTTTGATACCCGACTCCGCGCCTGCGAAGATTACGACTTAAATATGCGAATAGCAAGATTTTACCCAATTTTAGGCCATGAAAACTGTGTAGCGGCTTATATGATCCGTGGCAATAGCATGTCCTCAGACCCGATTGTAATGTTGCACAACGCTGAGAAAGTCCTGTGGAAACAAAGCCGCTGCCTGTGGGATACCACTGAAAGAGAGGCTTATAATAATGGATTAACCAACTGGAATGATTACTATGATCCACTCATACTCGAGAAGAACAATTCTTTAACCATTGCATCTGCTACAGATGAAATATCAGGCCGTGAGAGAATTCCGATCAGTCCACCTATAATTTCAGCACTGCCATTTGATATACAGCGATCCGAATGGTCGGTTATGATTCCAGCCTACAATTGTGGAAAGTATCTCAGGCAGGCCATTGAGTCCGTTCTTGCTCAGGACATAGGAATTGAGAAGATGCAAATTGAAGTGGTCGACGATTGTAGTACGGATATAAACGTTCAGCAGCTGGTAGAAACTATTGGTAAAGGTCGAGTACTTTATTTTCGACAGCCAACAAATGTAGGGAGCCTGCGGAATTTCGAAACTTGTATAAATCGGGCAACAGGTAAATACGTACACCTTCTTCATGGCGATGACTATATTGACGTTGACTTTTATGGTGAGATTGAGATGATGTTCGGCAAGTATCCGGAGGCCGGCGCCGCTTGTACCGGTTTCACACAAGTTACAGGTGAAAACAAATTTATTAGCAATAGCAATATTTTAGAAGGTGAACCCCGTATCCTGCAGGACTGGTTTAGTATCATCGCGACAAAACAACAATTACAAACGCCGGCCGTTGTGGTCAAAAGAGAAGTATATGAAAAATTGGGAAGTTTTTTTGGTGTGCATTATGGCGAAGATTGGGAAATGTGGGTACGCATTGCAGCCAATTATCCCGTTGTACTTTCACCACGAAAGCTCGCCCATTACCGGGTGCATGACAGCAACATCTCTAGTAATTATTTTTCCACCGGACAAAACATCCGGGATATACGGGCGGTGCTCGAAACGATTAAATCACACTTGCCTGCGGATAAACGTTCCCGCATAAACAGGCTCTCAAGGAAACACTGGTCAGCATATTTTGCGCATGCAACAGACCTTACCTATGGACGTTACCGATTACCACAACAAGCACTAAAGCAAGCGATAGAGGCATTCAAACTCTATCCAGGTACAGCAGCAATCTTCTACTTAATAAAAACCTATATCAAAGTCAAAATAAGATGGCGTAAATACTGATCATTACTCAATCGCCCTGGTTTTCAAATCCTTCAAACGCACCAGCATCACCTTTGGACTTCGCAGCATTTAGTCCCTCTTCCTTACTTGATTTTTGAGCGTCATTTCCCGTTGTTTTATTGCTGCGCTCATCATTGGTAGTTAACGCCTTCCCTGTATCAGCTGGTTGTTTATACTGAAATACCTCTTTGCTTGTAAATACTTTCTCCTCTGGCAATTCGTTCGAATTGATATCTTTATCAGGCTTGGGTGTGCTCATAATAATGTTTGATGTAGACGATCTAAATTTCATGCCAAGCATCCTTTGATAAAAATACATATCCCGGCACAAATGGAGCCGGGATATGTATTAAGATGCGATAGTTAATTAGCACCCTTGATCCTCTTGGCTTCCGACTCCAGGCCGGTTTTACGATCCCGGGCATTCTTAATAGTACTACTGCCAAATCTCCAGCTGAAACTTAGTCGTGCCGTCCTGCTTTCCCAGCTGCCGCCGCCTCGTATATATAGACCTCCGAAATCATTAGTCGCTTTCCAGGGTGCAGTATGAAAGATGTCAGTCACTGATATTTTAATACTTGCTTTCTTATCAAATAATTGTTTTTGCAATCCAGCATCCACCGACCCCTGCGACTTGGTTTTCCATGTTCCACCCCAAACGCTCGGGCCATTGTACCATCCACTCACTTCCGCTGTATAATCATGTCCTAGTGTAAAGCTCTGTTGCAGGTAAGCCCCATAGGATGGTACGCTCCTTTCCACCTTTTTTCCGCCAACCAGGCCGTTAAATTTTTGCTGATTGAACCATATATTCGCATATCCGTTCCACCACTTTTTAATGGGCAATGATGACCCCATGTTGAAGCTAAAAATTTGTTGACGCGCAAGGTTTTGTTGCTGAACATACGTAGCACTTCCCGTTGTGTCCGTTGTTTGCGTTGCGTAATCCTTAACGTTGCTATAACCAACAGTCGTGTTGATCATCCCTTTGAAAGTGTGAGTCAGTTCCACATTATCAGTATACTGCGGCCGCAGAAAAGCATTCCCTTTCTCATAGGTTAACTCGTCGATCTTGCTCTCGAAAGGGTTTAGATCCTGGTAGGTGGGCCTGTCGATCCGCCTGCTGTAAGTAAGATTGAGTGAATGCTTTTGGGTAACGCTCCAGGTTAAAGCAGCACTTGGGAAAAGGTCGAGGTAATCCTTCTTAACGCGATTATCAGCCTGCACAACTCCATCAGCCCTTGTGAGAGAGCCATCACTATGGGTTTGTTCAAGGCGAAGACCTGTTTGAAGACTCCATTTTGTATTGAGTTGTTGTTGATAATTTCCGTATGCAGCTAGCACGTTTTCCTTGTATGTGAAGCTGTTGCTGTTTGTTAATAGTTTTACCGGTTGGCCATTCACATCATCCTGGAAAAAATCAAAAGTATTTTTTGTGGTTACGAACGAAGTTTTAGCGCCATACCCAAGTTTACCTTTGCCTGCCTTCTGTTCCACGTCTAATTTTGCAGAATAGATATTGATATCGGTAGGTGTATAATTCCTGTTTATGATTTTGTAAAGAAGACTTTGGTGATCGCTATAATAATAGTTAGGCTGGTAGCTGCGGCCTGTCCCGCGGAATAATCCATAGTCTGCATCAAAGTTTATTTCTGTGCCGCTGGTGTCAGCAAACCTATAGTTAACATTAAAATTTGAATTAGTACGGTGGCCCGGTGTATTGTTATAAGCCCTTAGCGTTTTGATAAAAACATTGGTTGGTTTGTAGAAGATATCGCTATGCCCATCACTCCTGGATTCATTGTCGCTGTAATTAGT
>JANXYS010000361.1 GCA_025355935.1 Chitinophagales bacterium
TATGTAGAAGGTGTTTCTTTGAAACTTTTGTTTTCAGGGGAAATAGCATTTCGGGAAAGTGACACCAAAGTTAGCCTTACAGATGAGCTTACGCAACAGGAAATAATCTCTCATATTATAAATAGAGGCTGCGACGATGCCCCCAAGGTTCTCATAGATGAACTGGAGAAACAAGAATGTTTTAAAACTTTAAATTTAATTGGGCACCGCATAGTCCACGGGATGAGGTTGACGGAGCCCCAGCTTATTAGCTCCCAGGTTTTAATTAAATTAAAAAGTATAAGTGATTATGATCCGGAACATTTACCGGCTGAAATTGAATTGATTGAAGCATTTGCAAAAAGATTTCCCACTACCCCCCAGGTGGCTTGTTTTGATACATTCTTCCACACTACAATGCCAGGCGTTGCGAAATTATTGCCCGTTCCCCGTTGGTTACATGACAAAGGAATTCAACGTTATGGCTTCCATGGTTTGTCCTATGCATATCTTTTAGAAGAGCTTGAAAGAATTGCGGGGAAGGAAACGGCACACGGTAAAATAGTAATGGCCCACCTTGGTAATGGTGCAAGTTTGGCAGCGGTAACGAATGGCAAAGGCGTAGATACTAGCATGGGTTTTACACCCGCATCCGGTATACTTATGAGTACCCGCTCAGGAGATCTGGACCCGGGTGTCGGGTGGTATTTGATGCAATTTGAAAAGTTTACACCCCAAGAATTTAATCACCTGATCAATCATGAATCCGGTTTGCTGGGTATATCAGAAACAAGTGGCGATATGCAGGAATTATTGAAAATCCAAAATACTGATGGCCGTGCAGCCGAAGCGATTGAATTATTTTTTTATCAAACAAAAAAAAACATTGGCTCATTCGCGGTTGTACTAGGCGGCATAGAGACATTGGTATTTTCTGGCGGCATCGGCACGCATTCCCCTAAAGTGCGCAGCGGGATATGCAGTGGTCTTCAGTTTCTGGGCATTGAAATTGATGAAACAAAAAATATAAATAATGCTCCAATTATTTCTTCTGATACCAGCAAGGTTTGCGTTCGGGTAATAAAGACTAACGAAGAATTAATGATAGCAAAAACGGCAATTGAAGTTTTAAAAAGGAACCCGGTTTTTTCATGACACAGCATTTGGTATCTTATACTAACTGCTTCTGTCGTCTTCAACCTGTTAGCTTATTATAATAACGAATGATTAATCGTAGTGCAATAAATTATTTTAACAGAAATTAAAATCATGGAAATCAACTATAATGTAGTAGAAAATGAAGCAATATCCCCGGACTTACTTCAGAAAATGAATGCATACTGGCGCGCAGCAAATTATTTGTCTGTAGGCCAGATATATCTCCTCGATAACCCCCTGCTTAAAGCATCTTTGACGATAAAACATATCAAACCGAGGTTACTAGGACATTGGGGAACAACACCTGGTTTAAATTTCCTCTATGTACACCTAAACCGCATTATAAAAAAATACGAACTCAATATTATATATGTTGCCGGCCCGGGGCACGGCGGGCCGGGTTTAGTAGCTAATACTTACCTGGAAGGGACTTACACAGAAATTTATCCCGGTATTTCACAGGATGAAGATGGTATTCAAAAACTATTCAAGCAATTCTCTTTCCCGGGGGGAATTCCTAGCCATGTGGCGCCCGAAACGCCGGGATCTATACATGAAGGCGGTGAACTCGGCTATTCATTAGTGCATGCATACGGCGCGGTGTTCGATAATCCGGATTTGATCGTGGCCTGTGTAGTAGGAGACGGCGAGGCAGAAACGGGTGCACTTGCAGCAAGCTGGCATTCAAATAAATTTTTGAATCCTGTGCATGACGGTGCCGTCCTTCCCATCCTGCATCTGAACGGGTACAAAATTGCAAATCCTACTGTCCTTGCCCGTATTCCTGGTGAAGAACTGGAGCAGCTTTTCTTAGGGTATGGCTATAAACCCTATTTTGTCGAGGGTCACGTCCCGGAAGATGTTCACCTGATGCTGGCCTCGACCCTCGATACAATTGTGGAAGAAATCAAACAGATACAGAGGGAAGCACGTGAAAGCGGTTTTACAAAACGACCGCAATGGCCAATGATCATTTTCCGCACACCGAAAGGTTGGACAGGCCCCGATAAAGTAGACGGGGTACAGGTGGAAGGGACGTGGCGCTCTCACCAAGTACCACTTTCGGAACTGGCTACAAAGCCCGGACACGTGCAAATTCTGGAGGATTGGATGAAAAGTTATAAACCCGAGGAACTCTTTGATAATTCCGGAAAATTAATCGTTGAGTTGGCTGCGCTTGCTCCAGAAGGTGCAAAACGAATGGGTGCCAATCCGCATGCAAACGGTGGGCAGCTTTTACATAGTCTGGACCTGCCGGATTTTAAAAAATACGCCGTAGAAGTTTCTAAGCCAGGCAATATCGTTGCTGAAGCGACATTGATAACGGGAAGTTTTCTCCGTGATACAATGAAGTTAAACTGGGCGAAAAGAAATTTTCGGATTTTCGGGCCAGATGAAACTGCTTCTAACCGGCTAACTAAATTATTTGATCTTACGAAGCGAATTTCAACTGCCATAATTTTAAAAAGTGACGATCATATTTCGGCCGACGGGCGGGTAATGGAAGTATTAAGTGAACACCTCTGCCAGGGCTGGCTGGAAGGTTATTTACTAACGGGCAGGCACGGTTTCTTTTCCTGTTATGAAGCCTTCATCCATATCATTGATTCCATGTTTAACCAGCATGCTAAATGGCTAAAGGTTACTCAAAAAATACCCTGGCGCAAACCAATTGCTTCTTTAAATTACTTGCTCACATCGCATGTGTGGCGGCAGGATCATAATGGCGACAGTCATCAGGATCCGGGTTTTCTTGACCTGGTAGCAAACAAAAAATCTAACGTAGTTCGTATTTATTTGCCACCGGATGCTAATACTTTACTTGCTGTAACCAATCATTGCCTGCCCAGTAAAAATTACATAAACGTTATTGTAGCCGGTAAGCAACCAGAACTACAATGGCTGGATATGGATGCCGCAGTTAAGCATTGCACTGCAGGGATGGGTATTTGGAAATGGGCAAGTAATGACGAAGGTGCGGAACCGGACGTAGTGATGGCGTGCGCCGGCGATGTGCCTACGTTGGAAATTATTGCTGCTGTGCAAATTCTTCGGGAGCATCTACCTGAATTAAAAATTCGTGTTATTAACGTTGTTGACCTATTGGCCCTGCAACCTGAAAAGGAACATCCGCACGGGTTAAGTGACAATGATTTTGACAGTCTTTTCACAAAAGATAAACCAATCATTTTTGCCTTTCATGGTTATCCCTGGTTAATACATCGCCTAACTTATCGCAGAGCTAATCATAAAAACTTACACGTTCGGGGTTATAAAGGTGAGGGCACTACCACAACTCCCTTCGATATGGTCGTGTTGAATGACCTGGACAGGTTTCACCTGGTAGAGGATGTAATAGACCGGCTTCCCGGGTTGGGTTCAAAAGGTGCTTATACAAAGCAATATTTAAACAACAAATTAATGGAACATAAAGAATATATACAAAGTAAGGGGGAAGACATGCCGGAGATTTTAAATTGGAAATGGGAAGCGCCGCAAAGATTCGTATAGCCAACAAAAAAATTTAACCGCTTATTAATTAAATAATTGCTTTGCTAATTTCTTATCGTGACCGTAAACATCGCCCCTGAAGTTGAGCAAACCTTCACTGTCTACCCATGCTGTAAAATATGAGATAAATACCGGCACCTGTTTTTTCAATGGTACCCACTTTTCTTTAGAGGCATTCATTGCTTTAGTGATTGTTTCGGTTGTCCATTCAGGTTGAAAACGTAATAAGTATTCAGCCAGTTTTTGCGGCTCGGCTAAGCGTATGCATCCGTGGCTAAAGGCGCGGCTCTCCTGGTTGAATAGCGACTTTGAAGGTGTATCGTGAAAGTAAATGTCATAACTGTTCGGAAAAATAAATTTCACTTTACCCAGTGCGTTGCTTCCGCCCGGTTTTTGCCGAAAACCGTTACCCGACCGTTCCATATTCATTTTTGAAAGATAATTAGCGTTTCTTTTTATTCCGGGAAGAATTTCTTTTTGCACGATGCTCGGGGGCACGTTCCAGTAAGGACTAAAAACTACGTATTTTAGTTGGTCAGTAAAAATCACTGTGCTGTTTGCTTCTGTTCCCACAACAACGTCAATGCTGAAACGTTTTTTCCCTTCTTCAAAAACATGTAATCTGAATTCGGGTATGTTTACGACTATGATATTTGGTTCGGACTGCTGCGGCATCCATCTCATTCGCTCCAAGTTTATCAGCATTTGCCTGATCCGCTCTTTAACAGGAACATTTAGTTCACCTATTAAAGCATAGTTTACGACACCATCTTCTTTAAAGCCGAAACTTCTTTGTTTTAACTTTACCGCCGTTACCAGGTCGTTTGAATAGATGGAAGTGGTATCATTTAGTTTATATTCGCCGGAAACCTGCAGACGCGCTTTAATGGCTTTCATAACGGGTGTTGCATCCCCCGGTGCATATTTTTTCAATTTATCTGTCTCGATTTCCTTCCATCCGCCTTCTTCATCCATGACATGATAGCGAACCAACTCTTTTTTTAAATGTTGGTAATAAGCATTCACCGGTTCCCAGTCCTGCAGTTGTTTGCCATCCCGGGAAAGGAAAGAATCAAGCAGGGCAACTTCATTAATTTTTTTCCGGGGAATGTACCATTTTAAGATCTCCGGATCAACCTTTCCGGAATAGGCATTCTTTGAATATTCAAAAAAATGCTTTGTGAGCTGCAGTTCTGTTTGCAGCATTATAGCAGGCGATGCAACAGCGGAAGTGTCGTGATTTATTACGTTGTCTATATCCCCATGGAGGTGCTTATATTTAAGCGAAGTATCGCTAAAGTCCGTGATATAGTTGTTGTGAAGGCTCCAGAAAGTCCTCGTGTGTTCAGCAATACCATTTTCTGTGAACCATGCGTACTGGTAATTCCGGCTCTTATAAAAGTTGCGCATCTGTGAATCGTCGTTACCCTCGGAAACTTCCTTTTTAAGAAAGTCTTCGAGTTGTGTGCTGTCTAAAAAAAGTTTTGAGAACGCGGTCTCACTTGTAATAGTAGAGTCTTTCCCCGAATTAACGACGGTATTATTCTTCTGCCCACTACAGCTACTCAGCATTGAAATAATTACAATAGACAAGGCGTGGAAACATTTATTGCTTTTACGGATGAGCATATAGGAAAGTAAATTAAATGAAGAGAAGTGCATTACCCGGAGCGGGATAGAAAGTGAGTGCAATGTAAATCGGAAAACCGAAGACCCTCCATTATTATTTTTGTCATGAGCCTTAATTCGCACGCATATCGAAAACGGGATATGACCAAAGTGCTTCAGCTGGTATACAAGCTGCTTTCTACTTCATTCAAATAAATATCGAAAGTAAAAATTTTAAAAATGTTTTCGCGGACCTTTTAAAACGAAAGATTCCTTCATTTCATTGCATGGCTTTCGGGGTCTCCCAGTCGCAGCTACCCGAGCAGCTTAGGTTTTCTTATGATGTATATTCAACTTTATAAACCCACCTAATTCGATAAAGAAACTGTTACTGAGCACTTCCTTTTCTAGTTTATTATCAAGTAAGTATTCTACCGGGTGAACAGGAATTGCATAAGTAGGTGTGATGAATGCGCCAAAACGACTTGTTTCATAGGTTAGCGGCAAACCCAATTCGTAATCCAGGATACTAAATTTATTCCCTTCCGTAAACACTAGGGTTTTAACTGTAGTTGAACTGCCTGATGTGTTTGCATGCCCTTTTCCGGATTTCCTTCCGCTACCTGAATTGCTAGTAGTTGCAAAATTGAACTTTCGGTTTGCATAATAGGCCTGGTTAAAATGCTGTGTACCCGCATTTAATTCAACGGCTGGTGTCACTGTCCATAAATGAGCTGCTGGCCCCCGTTCAAAATAATGCGACAGTTTGAGGTTTGTCAAAACATCAGTACCCGTTGAAAAAAGAAGGTCTACGCCAGTGTTTATTGCGAAGATATCTGCATCGTAACCCAGCGATAATCCTGTAATCGCCTTCAGCTCTGACTGAACCGCAAAACTAGCATCAGTGTAGAAAAATTTTGAGGCACTTACCTCTCCCTCTAGCTTTTTTGACAATTTAAAAGAGTACCCGGCTCCTGCAGTGATAAGATCTAGACGCTGGGGTTCAGACGTAGTTGCGAGTACAGATGTTTCTACTTCTGCATGGAAGCCTGACTTATCAAAGTAACCTATTGCGGCTTTGAGGTAAGGGACGCGAGCCGAATCTTTTCTTCCGGAGTATACGGCATCTGATAAATAGCTACTTGTTATTTTAAAGAAAGAAAACTTTACAGGTACTGAATCGATGCTATTGTTGTCCTGAATATCCTGCGCTTTAAGTCCGTGTGGCAAAAAAAGGATTGCCAGCAATGCTGATGATAGATAGGTGGTTAATTTCAAGAGTTATGTTTTAATTGATTACGTTTATTGTACCTAAACGTAGATTTCCCAGTTTTATGTTTTAAAAGTTGCTAACATTTTGCCGCTGAACTTTTCGTGCCGGAAACGGGAATATTCAATTTTTAATCCTTCAGTTCTGTAAAGTAATGGTGGAAGAAGGGGATCGTTTCAATGCCTTTATAGAAATTTTCAAGATTAAACTTTTCATTTGGACTATGCAGGTTGTCGCTATCGAGGCCGAAACCCATAAAAACAATTTTGATACCCAGCTCTTTTTCGAATAGGGAGCAGATAGGTATGCTACCGCCGCCTCTAACTGGAATTGGTTCTTTACCGAAGGTTGTCTCCATCGCTTTAGAAGCTGCCTGGTAACCCAGGCTATCTATTGGCGTCATATAGGGTTCCCCACCATGATGCAGGAAAGCATCCACGGTTACAGAT
>JANXYS010000378.1 GCA_025355935.1 Chitinophagales bacterium
ACTTAAGCGGGGAGGCATCAAGGCGGAAGCCCCAGGCCCTAAAAGCATTAATATCGATTACCAGGAGCAATAGCAGCAGGAATAACAGGGCGCCCGTATAAATCTTTATGATTAGGGGCTTTAGCAATGCTGGTATAATAACGGACAGCAGCATCAACGTCACCAGCGGAAGAACAAGATAACCCGCCATCGAGACATCCATTCGAAACCCGTAAAGCAGGGAACGCGCTGAATTGGATATACCCGCCCCTTTAGCCAGGTTGTAGTTTGACAACAGGAAACTTACCCTGGCCGCTTCGAAAAAAAGTGCCCAGAAAAGCCAATATTTCAGAATAAAAAAAACCTTCGCCCGCATGTCAAAATTTGGTACAATGTTAATGAATAATAGGGGCAAAAATAAAACCCCACTGTTTAAGTGAGGTTTTAAAGAATGTGTCCGGTACGATTATATAATCTTCTCGACCTGCATATAGCTTAGCTCTACCGGCGTTGCGCGACCAAAGATCTTCACCTGAACTTTCAATTTTTTCTTTTCGTCGTTTACTTCTTCAATTGCCCCATTAAAATCATTAAATGGCCCATCGATAATCTTAATAATTTCGCCGATAATAAACGGTTCATTCATTGTCATACCGCCCACTTCGCTCATTTCATCCACTTTGCCGAGCATCTTATTCACTTCAGCCTTACGCAAAGAAATAATATTTCCTTTTGATCCTTTACCATCTGTAAGAAAATGCATTACGTTGCTGATATTACTAACATGCTGGATGATGTCGTCGGTTAACTTCCCGTCGGCAACTTCCATCATTATGTATCCTGGGTAAAAGTTACGCTCGCGCATAACTTTTTTACCGTTTAATACTTTATAAACTTTTTCAACCGGCAGAAAGATTTGTTTTACTACCTTGTCCCATCCATTCCGTACGATGTCTTTATCGAGGTATTCCTTTACTTTCCGTTCTTTACCTGATACTACTCTTAAAACGTACCATCGGCTATCCTTCTCTTGTGTTACTGTTGGTTCCATTTTATTTGAATAAAGAGTAAATAAATTTCATTGAACCATTAGCTATAAAATCCATGACGGCAACGATTGCGGTAATAAATAATGTAGCACCTAATACAATCATTGTAGATTGCTGAAGCTGTTCCCATGTAGGCCAGCTCACTTTTTCTACCATCTCACGGTAAGACTCTCTAACAAAAACACTGAATTTGTTCATAATAAAAAAAATGTGCAGAGTTGAATTGTGCAACTTTGCAGTTGAGAAACAGTTATTTGATGGTCCAGATCAGCCTAAGCAAATCTTAAAAATTATAGCACGGGAACTAGGATTCGAACCAAGATCAAAGGTTTTGGAGACCCGTATGCTACCGTTGCACCATTCCCGTGTAAAAAACCAAAAGCTATTCCGAATGAATCGGAACAGCTTTTAGTTAATATTGTAAAGATAAATGATTATCGGATACAAAGCCTCATGGCTAACAGCTAAAAGCCATTGCTAAAAGCTTATTTAAGGATCTCGGTAACCTGACCAGCACCTACAGTACGGCCACCTTCACGAATCGCAAACTTAAGTCCTTTCTCCATCGCAATTGGCTGGATCAAGGTAACAGTTAGGTTCGTATTATCACCTGGCATAACCATTTCGGTACCAGCGTTTAAAGACACTTCTCCAGTTACATCCGTAGTACGGAAATAAAACTGAGGACGATATTTGTTAAAGAATGGAGTATGACGTCCACCTTCTTCTTTGCTTAAAACATAAACTTCACCTTTAAATTCTGTATGCGGTGTAATTGATCCTGGTTTGCAAAGTACCATACCACGACGGATTTGAGTTTTTTCAATACCACGTAACAACAATCCTGCATTATCACCAGCTTCACCTTCGTCAAGTAATTTCTTAAACATTTCAACACCTGTACAAGTGGATGCTAACGGCTTTTCCATTAATCCAACAATTTCAATTGCTTCACCCACTTTAATACGGCCTCTTTCAATACGACCAGTTGCAACGGTACCACGACCAGTAATTGAGAATACATCCTCAACACTCATAAGGAATGGAAGATCAACTAACCGCGGAGGTAATGGAATGTAACTATCAACAGCATCCATTAATTCATTGATCTTTGCGATCCATTTGTCGTCACCAGCAAGTGCGCCGGTAGCCGAACCCTGTATAATTGGTGTATTATCACCATCAAAACCATAAGAAGTTAACAATTCACGAATTTCCATTTCAACTAGCTCCAGTAGTTCAGGATCATCAACAAGATCAACTTTGTTCATGAAAACCACGATCTGTGGCACACCAACCTGGCGGGCAAGAAGGATATGTTCTTTAGTTTGTGGCATAGGACCATCTGTAGCCGCAACTACAAGGATAGCACCATCCATCTGGGCCGCACCTGTGATCATGTTTTTCACATAATCGGCGTGACCCGGACAATCTACGTGAGCATAGTGACGAGAATCAGTAGCATACTCAACGTGAGCCGTATTGATTGTGATACCCCTTTCTTTTTCTTCCGGAGCACCATCGATATCATCATAATTTTTTTTAATCGCTAAACCTCTTTTTGACAAAACATCGGTTATAGCGGCTGTAAGTGTTGTTTTACCATGATCCACGTGACCGATAGTACCAACGTTAAGATGGGGCTTATCCCTCTTGAATGATTCTTTTGCCATTGTTTTAATTTTAATATTGTTTTGAAAATCGGTTTCATTTAGAGTCTGCAAACCAGCGACTGTTTTATCCTTTTACGTCAACTCCAATTTGCAATGAAGCATCAATGGCGAAAACTCTTTTTTAATCCTGCTGCACCCTATCAAAGCTCACTTTTCAAAAAAATGAGCCATCAGTGAGAATCGAACTCACGACCTCTTCCCTACCAAGGAAGCGCTCTACCCCTGAGCTACGACGGCTTATTAACAGCCATCAGTGAGATCCGAACTCTTAACGACCTTCCCGATTCTATCGGGACGCCTCTACCCCTGAGCTACGACGGCTTATTGACAGCCATCAGTGAGATCTAAACTCTTATCGAATTTCCCGATTCTATTGGGACATCTCTACCCCTGAACTACGACGGCTTTTGACAGCCATCGGTGTGATCCGAGTTTCAAACTCCCGCTAGTTTCCCGGATGGCTAATCCTGCACCCTGAAGGTTTATTGCTAGCTATTACTAAAAACCGAACTAATACAAATTAGTTGGTTAACGAAAATGGATAAACCCTACAGAAGACTGCAAGGTTTATCATCACGTTGAGCGGAAGACCGGGCTCGAACCGGCCACCTGAAGCTTGGAAGGCTACCGCTCTACCAAATGAGCTACTTCCGCTAATAGAATTGCAAGCAATTTGCAATATTGAAAAGAACTAATATTTAACCTGCGGCATGCAGCTTTGCAAACCAACATTTTAAACCTGTGGGCAGAGTAGGTTTCGAACCTACGTACTCGTGAGAGAACAGATTTACAGTCTGTCGCCTTTAACCACTCGGCCATCTGCCCATCTTGAAGAGCCGAAGACTGGAGTCGAACCAGCGACCTGCTGATTACAAATCAGCTGCTCTACCAACTGAGCTACTTCGGCAAATATCCTAAAAATTCAATCCTGTTCAGGGAATTGTTTCCAGGACGAAAACAACTCAAAAACTGGTAGTATATAACAATTTTTTAAAGAACTCTCTCGGAATCAGGCACACTTCTATACCCTTTTTTTTCGGAAGGCAAAGGTAAGAGAAAATGATTAATAGAAAAACTTTGTTCTGAATTTTTTTTA
>JANXYS010000393.1 GCA_025355935.1 Chitinophagales bacterium
GAGTTTTCCACAGATGTAAATCTCCATATACGTTTATCCATCGTATTACAATGAAAAATACAATTGATGCAATGCCTGATCTGCGCAAAACCTTTCGCCTAAAAACAGAATTCGTGTCAGGCAAATAAAGTCTACCTGCGGCATAGCCCAATATCATTACTCCGAGCAAAGATAAAAAAGGATACTGCATAATAACCAGTACATGATCTTGCATCAAATATTGATGCTCACTGTGAACAGATGACCAGATAAAAGATTCCCAAAGGGGTGTATCAATAACAATATTATCAAGAAGGTTATGTCCAAAAACAATCAGTAGCCCTATAGTAAATAAAAGTCGATACGGTAAATATTGCAAAGCAGAAAGCAAGACCATACATAAACCTATTGCCCAGATTACCTGCAGATTGATTACCCTGTAAGTCGCGTCCCAAATGGGAGCCATGATAATTATTTACGCAAACATTAAAAATAATCCTCTTGAAAAAATAAAGATTGCCACCTGTTTTTTTGTTTTGCCTTTACTGCTATATAAAAAAATACTAGTGCCAGAAAGAAAGACAAATACAGGTGCACAGAAATGTGTTATCCACCTTGTCATAAAGAGGATTGGCGTGGTGGTTGCCAAGTCGAGCGGATCTTGGTCAATGGAATTGCCATAATGGATAAAGTCACGGGTATGGTCAAGAGCCATAATTATCATAACAATTCCTCTCAGCAAGTCAATAGACTGACTTCTATGTTTATTGTCGACTGCCATGTTTTGTCAAATTGTTTGCGATCACAAAAAATGCGGGAACGAAAACTTGTAAAAAAAAGGGTAGGGCTTGCCGATGTGGCGGCATTTGAAAATCGTCAGCCCGTAACTGCTGCTAAACTTATAACTAAAAATTCCTTGTTTATTCACTTGCTTATGTTTTTCATCGGCTGGAATTGAAGCTTATTAGCGAACAAAAAGTTGAGAATATAATGGTCGTGGTGCTGCCGTATTGCCAAACTGCTTGTTGTGCGTTCGCGCTACGATATCCATGGAGCCGAATTCTTTCATATCTGTGCCACGTATATTTATTGTAAATTTATTATATGCTGCAAATTATTTTATACTAGAATTATCGAAGACTTTCCCATATCGTTCACCCATCAGCAAATGTTCGTATGATTCACCTCCTTTTCCTTTTGTAGCATCAAGTATAAACCCTGCCTGCCTTTGAAATACCAAAATGAAATCAGAGCCGCCAAATAGAAAGTAACCCATTTCATCGCCCTTAGAAATTTTTATTCCTTCTTTTATATTCTCCAAAAAATTTACTGATGACACAGGTGACATTCCTATCGGCAGCAAGGCAACTAAACCATATTTTTCCGTTTCTAAAATAATGCAACCTCTTGTTTCGATAGTTTGATAGCCCATTCCTGTTGGATCATACAAATACTTTTTTAGCTGCGCATCCCATGTAATAAAACCTCCCGAAGTATTTGTTGCAGGAATCACTCTCACTTCCTTAACTACACCACTTAATGGAAAATGATAGCGGTGATAATCGCCCACATCAAGAAATGTGTGTGTGAATATCCCATTTGCAAATGCATCTTTGTACTTGCTTTCTTCACCAAGCAGCGCTTTTACTGAATGAAGTTTCTCCAACTTTACAGCCACACCTCCTTTATCAACAATATTTGAATTACTGTCAATATTCCAGATACCTTGTGGCATGGCATCGGCAGGAGAAACTACAACAGATTCGTCTTCGGGAGAAGAAATTGGTCTTTTATCTGGGGATTTTAAGCGCCTTGCAAAAAACTGGTTGAATGTTTTCCAGTTTGAAGTGTCTTCATACCAATCTCTTTTCAAACCAAATTTATCTTCAGTCAGCGCAATCTGATAAAAACTGCTGTTCCAGGATGCTTTTGAATCAAGGAAACTCCCCCATCCTTTATCAAAGCTTGTGAGCCATGAACAGAAGGGCTCTTCGTACTGCAAAGAATTATTGTAATATCCTTTTCCTTCCAATTCAGGTAAGGGAATGTCGGTGATAAAAAAAAGATATGCCAGGCTTTGGTCAATTCTGTTGTAAAGTGTTGCATGTTGAGTGTGGCGAATTAAATCCCAAGGCATGGCTGTTTCCGACCATGAAATAAATTTATAAAAGTCATCGAGATTCTGAACGGGATTTGTGGCGGTATCGGGATTTATCTTATGCGCTTTATTGATTGCTTTAATAAGTAATGATTTTATTTTCGGATTGTTGTCAACAATTTGAATCAAATCTTTTGTTTTTGAGCCGTAATTATTTTGAGAGGATGCACTTATGTTGTTGCAGGAAATAAGGAAAGCATAAATACTAAGTATAACAGAGAAAACAAGAGTAGTATGTTTATTCATATTCTTTTGAGGCTTGTTTGATTACTGTAGTACTGTTCCTAAGAATGCCGCACAACGAACAAATATCGCTGCAGGTGCGGAAATCATTGCTTGTACTGCCCGGAACGGCTGCCCAATAAAGGTTTAAAAATACAAACTCCAAAGTCAGATTGCTGCATTTGTAGTGAAGTCTCCAACATTGATAAAAGTCTCTTTTGCTTTGTCAAACTCGTAAAGATCAATTCGTTGTTTTTTTATTTCGTTTCTGATTATTTTTTTAAAGTTTAGTAAGGGCAGAACCTTTGTGAGCGGCAATATGTTCCGTCCTGTTGCTTTTTATTTCATATTGAGGTTCTTCTTTCGTAGCGTGGTGTGTATAACCTTTGTAATCGAAATCTTTTCTATGTATTTTAATGATGGTGCCTGATACTTGTCCCCCTTCGGAGTTCCAGCTTACTTTGTCGCCTATTTTAAATTTTCTCCCCATAATACAAATTAATAATTTCAAATCACATTTTTATCGAAAAAAAATACCCTGACATGAATTATTCTTGGCGGTGCAGTATATTGATGTTCCTGTACTTTCCCTGTTGCCATAATATATAATA
>JANXYS010000416.1 GCA_025355935.1 Chitinophagales bacterium
GTCCGTTATTCATCTGCATGCCCGCCATGCCATCTTTTTTATCGGAGCTGTGTTCCTTTTCAGTTTTCGAAGACATGGTATCGCTTGCCTTGCGTTGATTACCTGTCGTCATATCCATGCCTTTCATATCCTGGCCCTTGCTTGTGCCAGTACTACTGCTGGCAGTTCCATTCTCTGCCCTGGAACCTTTGGTTTTGTCGTTACTTTCGTAACCGGTTATTTCAGGATACATGACCGTATTCATGTCCATCGTTTGGTTACCCATTTCCATACCTTCCATTTGTTTCATATTTCCATTCATATCCATCATGTCGTTCATCATCTTCATACCGGCAAAATATTTCAAGGTAGGGAGTTTTACAGCAGGTACTTTTTGCCCACTTCCCAACCATAACGAAGCGGATTTAGTCCGGTCTTCGGGCGTAACTAAAAACTCGTAACTTTTGTTTTCCGGAATGGTTACCACAACATCATAAGTTTCTGAAACAGCAATAAGCAACCGGTCAACCTCGATTGGTTCTACATCATTACCATCGGTAGCTACCACGGTTATTTTCCCGCCTGCATACGTAAGCCAGAAGTAAGAAGACGCGCCACCATTGGCGATCCGCAGTCGAACTTTATCACCGGCCTTAAACTGCGGGTTCGTGCTTTCCGTCTTACCATTAATTAAAAATCTATCATAAGCAACGTCGCTTACGTCCATCGCTAACATACGTTTCCATTCATTGGCGAGCTTTGTTTTCAGATGCCCTGTTTTTATTGCTTCAGAATAACTCTGTATGGTGTTTTTCCGAATTCCAAACCAATCAGTTTGATTATGCAGGCTCCGGTTTACTTCTTTCATATTCATATCCGTCCAGTCGCTTAATACAACGGGGATGGTGGGCACATCCCATTCTTTCCTTTTGTTCATGATAAAAGCCCCGTACATCCCAATTTGTTCCTGCAGTCCCGAATGGCTGTGATACCAATGCGTGCCGTGCTGAACGATTGGAAACTTGTATAAATACGTACCTCCCGGCTTGATTGGCATTTGAGTGAGGAAAGGCACGCCATCATAGCGGTTGGGTAAAAATAGTCCATGCCAGTGCAACGAGGTCATCTCTTTTAATTCGTTATGCACCCAGATTTCTGCCGTATCGCCTTCAGTAAAAGTTAATGTCGGCATTGGTATTTGTCCGTTCACTGCGATAGCCCGCTTAGTCTTACCTGTAAAGGTTACCATTGTATCCCTGATGTACAGATGATAAACAACGGTGTGCGGGGGCGTGGTATTCACGAGAAAGTTCATCGAACCAATGTCTGCCTTTTTCGCCATTGGCATCGCCATCCCGTCCATTTTCATGCCACCCATGTCCATGTCTTTATCCATCGCCTTGTCTTTGGGCATATTCATCCCATCCATTTTTTTATTACCAGCGGAGGAGGGTTTTTCTTTCACCAGCTTCATCCCACATTTAGGACAATTGCCTGGTTTGGGAGAATGAATTTCGGGATGCATAATACAGGTATAACTGTCAGGCTGTGGCGTTGTAGAAATTTCTTTGTTTCCCATGTCCATCCCTTTCATACCGTCCATGTCTTTATCCATCGCCTTATCTTTAGGCATTTTCATCCCATCCATATTTTGTCCCGCGGCGGATGAAGGTTTTTCTTTCACCAGCTTCATCCCACACTTAGGACAATTGCCAGGTTTTGGAGAATGAATTTCAGGATGCATAACACAGGTATAACTAACAGGCTGTGGCTTTGTAGTCATTTGCTTGTTCCCCATGTCCATTCCATTCATACCATCCATATCTTTATCCATCACCATATCTGTAGGCATTTTCATCCCGTCCATGTTTTGACTCGCAGCGGACGTAGGTTTTTCTTTCACCAGCTTCATCCCACATTTAGGACAATTGCCAGGTTTTGGCGAATGAATTTCGGGATGCATAACACAGGTGTAACTAACGGGCTGTGACTTAATCGTGGTGTCTTTATTTCCCATATCCATTCCTTCCATGCCGTCCATGTTCATGTCTTTAGTCATGCCCATCTTCGGATCTTTAATATCCATGCCTTTTATAGTGTCTTTTACAGGCATTTGCATACCTCCAACATTCTTCACAACAGTTTTTGGTGCTGCAGCTTGTTCGGTTTTTTTTACCAGTTTCATTCCGCATTTCGGACAGTTACCCGGCTTGTCCATTTTTACTTCGGGATGCATGACGCAGGTATAGATTACTTTATCTGACGTTACTTTGGTGGAATTTCTTTTGACCGGTTGTCTAATTTCTTTTTTCGGTGCTGGCATTTTCATTCCCGGCATGTCTTTCATATCCTGGGCGAAAGCAAGGATAGATAAAATCAAACCAGTAGCCAATAACATTATTCTCTTCATTTTATCTTATTTTATTTAGTATTATATGTTCAAGATTCTTTTGTAATCATTTAAAATTCGCGTTGCAATACTAGTTTAACAACAGAGCGCCTCTTAAGTTGCGGGCCATTTAACGATTGTATTGCGGGTTTGTTAAAATCAATAAATAACTCACTTTGTCGGAATAAACCTTCCGTTGGATGAATACCTAGTCCTACACTCAAATCCATTCTCTTTCCACCTTGAAGAGCAGGATCTTTAGTTGGCTCATCCATTACATCAAGCGTGCCATCAATCCCATGAATGTTTTGCCATAATTCACCAGAAGCTTTTGCAGAAATGCTCAACCACGCTAACAATTGTCGTGCTACCCAAATATTTGGTTTATACATGTTGCCTAACCGATAACCATTTTTATTTTCACCTAGTTGGAATAAGGGAATAAGTTCCGCTCCCCATCCCCACGGCTTCATTTGACCGAGATATGTTATACCAGGAGAAATGGATACTGACCCGGAACCAAGTTGCATCGGATATTCGAGCCTCATATTTTCCATTCGCTTATTGATAGAGCCGGTCGGAACTTTTACCCCAAAATTTAATAAAACTTTACTTTGTAAATTCTCAACTGCTGATAAAGCATACAGCACCCGCATCTCAACGTCCCCAATTCCTTTTGTCAATTCATTAAAACGCGTGCCGTTCTCCATAATATGATTCATCGATTTCCGGATATATGGAACCATAACCATAATAGATGCTTTATCAGAGGGAGCATACATTACCATTGCCATATGAATTGCATGGTCATGTCGGTAGGTGTAGCCTTAAACTGTTGAAGAATTGTTGCTTCATCAATACGTCTGCTTCCAACAAGATTACCCTGCATTTTATCAAACATTCCCTGGTACGCGACCATCCAACGCTTTGCTTCGCCAATCATGATTCCTGGCGGAACTAAACCGGCATTACTCCTCATCGTGCCACCTATGTCCTTGCCCTGTGGTTTCGCAGGTCCTTTGTCTTTCAGGCGTTCGGGCATCTGCTGGCTGTAGGCAGAAAAGTTGCCTGTACCCAAAAAGATAGCCCAAAACATGGAGAGAATTCTAAATTGCCTCATCAGTTTTATTTTATTGATTTTTTAAAAGTTCTTATCATTCTTAAGTAAATATCTTGATGATATATTCCAAATTGTCTTTACATCTTCATCCTTAAATCCATACCTGGCATTCCATCTTTCGGCCGCATGGAAAGGTCGCCCCAATGGGCTGCAATGGCTATTCCACCTGCGAGTGCCAGCATGGAAATCAGGGCAACTAAAAATTTAGTCTTAACAGAAATATTGCTCCCCATATTCATAGCTGGCATGTTCATTCCCGCCATGCCTTGTATCTTCATCTCTTCCGTAGCCTCGACTTTCGTTTCCATGCCTTGCATCATAATTACTTTTGTGCTTTGCTTGTCCACTCCTTCCGTAACTCTCGTATTTAATACTTTGTTCGACATATCATGGGAAGCGTGGTCGTTCATTCCTGCCATATTCGTTTGCCTTATGTCAGCATCAATAGTTTCTTTTGATCCTCCCTTGCCTAAAATCCTTTCTGTTCCCATCCCATGTTTTAATTTATTTTTTACGAGCCACCAGTTTATAGGTATTCCCATTATTCCACCTACAATTGAGGCTAATGACATGATACCCCAAAAGCGCAAAGAAGCTACCTCCATATTTCTCATATCATTGGTCATTAAAATTATCATAACCGGTATCATTCCTGCCATTACAAAATTCATGGACATCCATTCAGGATACCAGGTCTTGCGAAGGGCTTCTTTGTAACTGCCTCCAAGCATGTCTTTCATGAATAAAGATTGAAAAATAAATAAGCCAAATGCAAAACCCGCCACGTACTCCAAAATGCTATCAACCCCCATTTGCAAATTGAGTAAGGCTGATATATAGGCAGTAAATATCACACCTGTAGCATCTCCGGCCATGCAGTGTATGGTAGAGCCGACAGTCTGCTTCCACAAGGGGGCAATAAACTTTTCATGCGTTCCGGGCGCGGGTTCACGGCAGGAGAGAATATAAATGATCAGTCCAAAAACACCCGTGTACAAAGTAACCATTACCCAGCCCCATTTCATTACTTTCATCTCTGGCGTGTTTGTAAGTAGGTCATACGCTACAAATGCTACAGATAATGCAGTTAACATAAACCAGATGATTAGGAATGTGTGCATAGTATGTTATTATTTACAACAATCATTTTTTATAAAAAGAGCTGTAAAAATTTTAATAAAAAATTGTTTTAGTTTTCTCATCTTACCTTAATTTTTTCTATCAATGCTATCTCTTGTCTGCGCCACCCAATCGCTGATCATCTTTTTATTTTGTTCACTGAGTTTTGAATCCGTGTGCATCACCGTATAAGACGATATGGGCATTGATCCATCATTGATACTTTCAGCAATTGCTCTTAATTTATTTGCCTGTTTTCTTTTAGAGTAAGTGCCGAAATCGCTAAAATTTAAATTCAACTTTCCTTCATTTACATGCCTTGCCATCATCCAGCCCATTGGCTGTATGTTCACATACCATGGATAGCGTGTAGTATTGCTATGACAATCGTAGCAGGAATTTTTAAAAACATCCAACACTTTATCCGGTACATTTACCGACTTTGTAATATCCGTCGACAGGACCTGCCCGCCCTCATTGCGGGCAGGTCTTATAAACTGGATTACGATAAATACCATAAATAATCCTAACAAAATCCTTTTAAATATTTTCATAGGGTTACTTTATTTCTTCTTTTACTGATCCACACGTGGGTTGTTTTTTACCCATGTAAGGATTTTTAATTTCTTTTACCTCACTCAGCCAGGTTGCCCCTTTGTTGTTATTATACATGGGACAAAAATCCTTGTATAATG
>JANXYS010000443.1 GCA_025355935.1 Chitinophagales bacterium
TAAATTAGCAGAAGCTGCAAAACGTTTACGCCATTCACAAAGATTCCCCCGTTATGAGGGAATTCCTAATTCAGATTTTATAAAAGATATTATAACTCGTTAAAGATAAATAATCTTATCACTGAATACTTCGCCAGTTACTACATCCGTGATCCTGATAAAATATACCCCTTTGATAATTCCTGGAGGCCGGGATAGTCGGATTACACTTGAATTACCAGGCGTATAATGATTCGATAGTACTGGCTGATTGAGGGAATTGTATAAAATAATGCGATACCCGTGATTTGTATTCACTTTCAATCGGATATTCAGTTGGTCTTTCACGGGATTAGGGAAAAAGCTGAAAAAAGCGGTTTTAGTGTTGTTTAAAACAACCTGGTTACTGTAATTGAATTTACCGTTACGGCTGATCATTTTCAGGCGGTAAGTATTTATGCCTGCGAGAGGATCTTTATCAATGACACTGTAGGAGTGAATGTTTTGTCCATCGCTCAAAGCCGGGATATGTGCTATCGATACATAATTGTTATTTTCATCTTTCCGTTCAAGGCTATACCGGCTGATGTCTTCTTCCTTGGTTACATGCCAATCTAAAATATTTTTGTTATTTATGGTTCGGCCCTCAAACGCAGTGAGTTTTACTGGCAGGATGATAGAACACATTCCCGTTAGAGTAAAATTATATTGCCTGTTTATACAGCCGGAATTCACGCTGAGATAACACAGGTAATAACCAGTCTCCGAAAGCGTCAGATCGGGAATATAATAACTCGATTGATCTGTAATAAAAGTACTGTCAGTACTCAATGAATCTGTTTTTTTATACCAGGAATAGGATGCATTAAATATTGGGTCAACGCTTAGGGTCGTTGGTCGTGAGTAACAATCTTGCGTTGCCGCGATACCATTACTGGCGAGCGGTAAAATGCTCGCGTCTCCTAAAGTAGCATTTCCGCACCCATCCAGCGCCCGAAGCCTGATAAGTGAATAAGTTGCCCCGTTGTTAATTCCAAATATCGGGCTGGTTTGTGGCCCAGCAATAATGGATGGTGAAGTTGGAATGCTTCCTATAATTGAATAGCTGAAGGGAGGTACCCCATCGCTAGCTACAGCACTTACACTAAAACCATTTATGTCACACTGGTAGGCAGATGATCGGCTAAGGTTCGGAAACTTGTACGGCAGAATACTGATAGTATCATAAAAGTTTTTATTACAGAAATTTTCAGCGGAGGATACGATATAGGTTCCGGGGCCCAAATCCGAAAACGTGAAAACACCTGCGCTAACCACATCCGGGCTACGTGAAGGCGCGTAAATTACTCCATCTTTTTCAATGATTCTTACCGTTAACGATCCCAGGTTGGTGCTTACCGAGGCCTTAATATCGCCCGAGCCGTTCGCCCATGTGGAGCCAGGGCATTTCGCTACCACTTCGCCGCTATGACTGAAAAAACTTCCTATAGCTGCAATACTGGTTGTATCCCAGTTTCCACAATTATCTGTAGCAACGACTTTATACTTGCTACCCGCTATGAGGCCGGGTATATTGTTAAGTGTAATCGAGTTGCTATTGTATAAAGTATCGACAAGCATAGTACTGTCGGGTTTCAGCACTTGAATCCGGACAGGCAGAGTTCCGCCGCTAAAACTAAGGTTTACCTTTACAAATCCTAACGAACATGACCGACCGGCTGACGCATTTATATTGACGAGAGGAGCACTGCGGGTGAAGCAACGAATAATGGTAGTATCATAACAACCATCATTTATCTTTATGCAGTAACTGCCAAAGGGAAGGCTAGAAAAAATTGGGCCCGGACCACAGCGAATAAGAGAATCCATGTTGTTATAGATACAGTAAACAGGTGATGCAAGGTTTTTTTGTCCGGTGATGGTAGCAGTAAATGTAGTACAGGTTGGATTGGATATGGCTACCGTACTCGCTACCATGGGTATATTTGGAGTTACTGTAAAACACTGCACAAAAACAGTATCGGGACAGCTTGGTTTTGCCTTGATACAGTAGGAACCGTAAGGTAAGCCTGTAAAATTACCGCTGCTATCGCATCTGAGAAGACTGTCGGCAGCATTGTAAAGGCAATAGCCTGGATTTATAAACGAGCCACTGGAAGCAACTGCCGTAAAAGTTGAGCAGTTCTTATTTTTAATAAGGATAGCCAGATCATTTACGATCGTTGGGCCTGTTACTCCGAAACATCTCTTGATGGTAGTATCCGTGCATTCGTCATGCATGGTAACGCAGTAATTCCCTAATGGTATGCTATCGAAAACTCCGGTTGTATTACAGTTGATAACAACTCCATTACTATCATATAAGCAGTATGTGGGGTTTGTGGTGCTATCTCCGGCAACCACTACGCCAAATACAGAACACGTGATATAGCCCGGGGAGATGACAGGTGGTAATGAGGGTATGGGGCGTCTCGCAATAAAGCAAGCTGTTAAAATGGTATCCCTGCAGCCGTCGTGCGTTCTCACACAATATTGCTGGTAGGTAAGGTTCGTGAAAATTCCGGTTGTGTTACATCCCATGAGTGAATCCGATCCATTGTACAAACAATAAGTAGGATTTGTGAGACCGATTTGTCCTGTAATTGTAGCTGTAAATGTGTAGCAGGTTTTATTAGTAATGTTTACGACATTGCTTATTCCGATCGGTGGAGGTACTACGCTGAAGCATCTGCGTATTGTGGTATCAGTACATTGGTCATGAACTTCCATGCAATATTTTCCATAAGGCAACCCGCTAAAGATACCGTTGCTGTTACACAGCATTAATATATTACTGCTGTCGTACAGGCAAAAAAGCGGGTTTAAAAAATTAGATACAGTAAGCGAAGCGGAAAAACTGTTGCAGAGAAGGTTAAAGCTGTTAACTGCCGGCGCGGTTGTAGGCTGCATTTGTATAGTAAGACTTGCTTTTTTTATAAGCCCGCAATTATCCCTGACGAGAACTTCGAAGGTATTACTGCCTGGCGGCAGGAGAAATGTAAAATTTGGGCTCAATGACCAGATAGTATCTCCTGGAGCTCGGACTATGGCATAACTAAATCCTGGTATGCCACCCACAGTGCTGATGTTACCCCGGCTATCAACTACCCTGATGTTTCCACTGATCTCATTACAACCGGTTTTTGGAAAGTAATAGCTATCAATCCACCACGAATAATTACCAACCGTAATCTGCCGTGTTTGTATCCCGCCGCAGGAATCGGTCATCCGGATGCTGTAATAACCGGCGGCCAAATTATCAAAAAATCCCGTACCGTTAGTGGTTCCAATACCCATGGGGGATGGCGCCACAATGGAATAACTGAATGGTGATCGCCCATATAATTCACCGTCGACGGTAATGCTTCCATTGTTCCCATTATCACAGGTCACATCTTGTTTGATAAGGGTAAAGCGGGGATCCTGGTAAGATCCATTTACAATAACGTTGCTTATACTAAACGTGCAGTTGGTGCTGATATCGTTAACAAATAAGGTGTAGGTACCCGCAGCAAGACCGGTAATAGAATCTGTTGTTGTGTAATTAGTATTCGAAGGACCCTGCATTTTGTATTTGTAAGATCCTGATCCTCCAGAAGCAGTTATTTTTACGGCGCCGGTACCGGCACAGCGTGATTCGTATGTTGTATAGCTGGCCGTAAGGCTAGCGCAACTTTGGCCCGAAGCGATCGATGGGGTCAGATATAGGAATGCAAAAAGGATATACAGCAGGTAAAGTTTTTTCATAGTCAGTGGTCATTATTCAGTGCGAGGCTAATTGCCGGTGGGATATCCTACACATAGATGCCGGCATAATACTCTACAGTTTCAAAGGGTTAACAACATAGCAGCAGGACTCGTAAACTATAGCTATTTTACAACGAACGCAGACTGCTCATTAGTATTAATTTGCCCTTTACTGGGGACATCTTATCAAGAAAAGGGATTACTACACAAAATTGTAGCAGAGGAATTTACGCCAGGAGCTGGGGAATATACGTATCGGGAAGGTTTTCGGTCAAATTTTAGGATGTAATTTTTAAGTAATTAGCTTTTAAAAAGGGTCAGTAAGGTGCTGATCCTTTGCTTCAGATCCTTGCGGTGGACGATAAAATCAAGGAACCCGTGTTCGAGAAGGAACTCGCTGCGCTGAAACCCTTCCGGAAGGTCGCGTTTAATAGTTTCTTTGATTACCCTCGGCCCCGCAAATCCGATTAATGCACCAGGTTCCCCGCAGATCACGTCGCCAAGCATAGCGAACGATGCAGTAGTTCCACCGAAGGTAGGATCTGTGCAAAGTGATATATAAGGAATCTTAGCTTCGCTAAGTTGGGTGAGTTTGCCAGAAGTTTTGGCAAGTTGCATCAGCGAAAAAGCACTTTCCATCATCCGCGCGCCGCCGCTTTTATTTATGATCATCAAAGGGATCTTGTGTTTAATGCAATAGTCGCAGGCACGACTAATCTTTTCGCCCATTACACTTCCAAGGCTGCCCCCAATGAATTCGAAATCCATACAGGCCACTACCAGATCCTTTCCATCAACCTCGCCATGCGCAACTGTGATCGAATCATGAATGTCTGTTTTTGCGTATGTTTCATCAAGTCGTTTCTGGTATGGCTTGAGATCCACAAAGCCCAGTAAATCTTTGGATACGATATTTGCATAAAATTCTTCAAATAAACCATCGTCAAAAAGTAGGTCGAAATATTCATCACTCCCAATACGATGATGAAATTCACACTTCGGGCACACAAATCGATTTTCAGCAAGTTCGGAAATAGTGCAGGTATATTTGCAATTTGGGCATTTTGCCCAAAGACCTTCGGGAGCATCTTTTTTATCCTTGGTAGAGGTAAGTATGCCTCTTTTAACCCTCTTAAACCAACTCGCTTTCGTTTCTGTTGTTTCTCCGTCTTCACCAGCAAGGTTAGCATCAAAGTCTTCTTCTTGTTTCATAATTACATGCTGATTATTAAAAACATTGGACTGATTTTACAAACCCTGTCGAAAAAAAATTTCGAACGAGAATAACGCTTATGCATTTCTTCCGATACAATTTAGATCGTCAAAAGCAACTTCAAGCCTTTTGCTAAAAGATTCTTCTCCCTTTCGCAACCATGCCCGTGGATCATAATATTTTTTATTCGGCTTGTCACCACCTTCAGGATTTCCAAGCTGACCTTGGAAGTACGCTTCATTAGCTTTATAGTTGTTGAGTACGCCTTCCCAGAATGCCCATTGCAGATCTGTATCAAGATTCATTTTTATCGCACCATATCCAATAGCTTCGCGAATCTGACTTTGCGGGCTTCCACTTCCACCATGAAACACGAAGAACACAGGCTTTGGCTTCGTGGCAAGCTCCTTTTGAATATAAACCTGGCTGTTATTTAATATTTCGGGACGCAATTCAACATTTCCCGGTTTGTAAACTCCATGTACATTTCCGAAGGCAGCAGCCACAGTGAATAAATTGCCCACCCTGCTTAATTCCTTATACGAATAAGCAACGTGCTCCGGCTGAGTATATAATTTATCGTTTTCGATGTCACTATTATCAACACCATCTTCTTCGCCACCAGTTACTCCAAGTTCAATTTCAATGCTCATTCCTAATGGTGCCATCCTCTTGTAATATTCTACTGACGTAGCAATGTTTTCTTCGATAGGCTCTTCGCTCAAATCTAACATGTGTGAGCTAAACAGCGGCTGACCCTTTTCTTTGAAAAATTGCTCGCCTGCGTCAATTAAACCGCTAATCCATGGCAACCATTTTTTAGAGGCATGATCTGTATGTAAAACCACGGGAACACCGTAGTACTTGGCAACATTGTGAATATGTAGTGCGCCTGATATGCCACCGGAAATATTTGCCTGGAGTTTATCATTTGGCATTCCTTTGCCCGCTATAAACTGGGCACCGCCATTGCTAAATTGAATGATAATAGGGGAGTTTACCTTTGCAGCAGATTCGAGTGCAGCATTAATGGTGTTGGTACCGATTGTATTTACAGCGGGCAGCGCAAATTGATTGTCTTTTGCATCATTGTATAACGCTTCCAATTCTTTACCGTGTAAAACGCCGGCACTGTATTTTCCCATATTGTCTTTTTTAATGTTTGTGGTAATTTGGTTCTGGGCGATCATCGCCCCTGCAAAAGTAAGTGAAAATGTTTTTTACCCAACAGTTTTTTAGGCTGCATTATAGTGGGTTAATCACTTTAATTTAAAACATATAAACGCTACTATCAATTTAATAATTTCCCGAATTAATTTTCCATAGAAGATACATAGGAAACAAAATGAAGGAGCCTGCTGCCGTACCAGCTAAACATTTCGCCATCCACTAGGATAATTTCTATTCCCGGCAAAAGATCCCTAAGCTCATCGGCATGACTTGATTTGAAAGGAAATGGTTCAGAGGATAACAGAAGGCATTTGCAACCAGCCTGGAGTATATCCTGAATGTTGATAATAGGGTAGCGCTGCCGGTCGGCAAACACATTGAGGTAGCCAGCCATTTGCATTAGGTTACTGATGAAAGTATCACCACCTGCTGCCATATATGGGTCCCGCCAAATTAGGTATGCTGCGAGAATATTTGTAATCGGCCGGTCTTCTAACTTTTTAAACTCGCATTGGATATCTTCAACAAGTTGTGTGGACGCAGGCTGGCAATTACATAATATCCCTACAGCAATAATCATTTGGCAAGCATCTTCCATAGAAGATATATCCGTTAACAATACGGGGTAATCGCCAGCCAGTTCATCAACCTGTTCTTTTACGTTTTCTTCCTTATTTGCAATGATGAGGTCCGGCTTAAGATCTCTAACGTTGTCAATCCGAATTGACTTGGTACCACCAATTATTGTCTTCAATAATCGCAGGCCTGGTGGATGAACGCAAAATTTAGTAATGCCAATCACACGGTCGGTAAGGCCTAAGTAAATTAATAGTTCAGTTATAGAGGGTACCAAAGAAATTATCCGACTAGGTTCTGCAAAAGGTTGTTCTTTCGTTACATACATGCCCTAAAACTAAGAATTCTTCTAATAAAAAAAATCTCCCTCCGAACGGGAGAGAGAAGTGAATTTTTTTCCAACTGGTCAAGTTGGGCTTTTTGGAGGGGGTTACTTTTTGAGGAGGTCTTTAAGTAATTGATCCCGGGGGTTCAGATGCTTGGTCTTTCTCGATCTGCACTTACTTAGTACCGGATCATCAGGATTGTTGGATGTTGTTTTTTTGCCATCATCGCTGTGATTTACAGCATAGGCGAATATTGGTTTTTAAGTTTTGCTATTGTCGCCTTTTACAGCATAAGCAGGATGTTGGGTTTTGGGTTCTTCTGGTGGTTATTCAGGATTTTAAAGCGAAAATTAGAAGTTGACTGATATTGAATTTTACGGCTTTTCTGAGTTGGATAATGGAAAACTCTTTTTGGTTTATCAGGATTTTTGGATAATGATTGATATTTAATCTCTATCAATCAACTTCTGACACAAAGATGCGTTAGAATATAAGGCCAAACAAGAGCGTTATTGCTCTTTTTTGCATGTGGAGTAATTACTGTGGCATTAGTAGATAGACCATTATGACCCGGAGGATACTACGTGAGAATGGCAGGTATATTTACGTAACTAAGGTCTGGTTGGTCACTGTTCCCGAAGCCGATCCAGTCGGCGGAGGCCGACTTTCCTGGGCTATTAAATAATAATGCTCATCTACCCTTTTGATTATAATAATATTGAGGTATTTGATAGTTATCATTGATTTTCATAGCTTTGTACAGTCGTACTTTTTTGAAGAGTCTACTTGATTACATTGGTCTTTTTAGTGATTTCAGATAGTTGTATGAAGCGCTCCGGCAAAGTCTCAGCAACCGGACACTGCATGGAAGGGATTAGGATTAGAGAGAGTGGGTTCGCCTTCGCGAAAAACAGAACCGGAAAGGAGGATTTTGATTTCCTGTTAAAGAAGGTACCTGGCTTTTAATTCAAAAATTGCGAATTGTAAATACAAAACTCCCGGCAGGGTGAGAGCCGGGAGTTTAAATTTTTGTCAACATGCAACTGTTGGTTTTTCAGGAA
>JANXYS010000463.1 GCA_025355935.1 Chitinophagales bacterium
CTGCGAAATACCCCGGTGCATTTTGTAACGGGCGCGGCTCATAAATTTCATGGTCCGAAAGGAGCAGGCCTATTATATATAAATGAGAATATTCGCATAAAACCTTTCATACATGGCGGTGCGCAGGAACGTGATATGAGGGCGGGTACGGAAAACGTTTACGCCATCGTTGGGTTTGCCAGGGCTCTTGAAAATGCAACTAAGAACTATACTACCGATAGCGAAATAATTCGTGGCTTGAAAGTATATATGCATGACGAATTAGTAAAACGCTTCCCAGCGGTGAAATTTAATGGCGACGTTATGGGCAAAAGTTTATACACCGTATTAAGTGCAAGTTTCCCCAAAACATCAAAGTCAGAGATGATCCTTTTCAGCCTTGATATTAACGGGATTTGCGCAAGTGGCGGGAGCGCCTGTACCTCCGGGGCTGAGCAGGGTAGCCATGTGATCAGGGCTATTAATAAGAACGCCAACCAGGTTACGGTTCGTTTCAGTTTCAGCAAGTACAATACACGTGGAGAAATTGATCTCGTAATTTCAAAGCTCGAAGAACTGGTTTAAGTTTTCTGAATGCGATTTATTAAAAGTTATAACCTAATTTTTCCTGTAAAATCTTTGGCAGTCCGGGCAGGTCGCGGCGATCAATAAGAAAACTGTTTAATTGCGCCACCTCCTTAAAAATATAATGTTTTTCCATTGCACCCTGCAGGTAACCCGACCCGGTACTCCCTCCCGTTCCAATTCTTGTACCGATCATGCGACGCACCATATTGATATGACGGTATCTCCAGTTCCCCAATTGATTGTCTATTTCCAGTAATGTGTCCAGTAATTGGAAGGGCAGTTCAAGCATTGGATATCCGCGGTATAACATAATGAATAAAGCCGAACGGCAGGCCTTGGCACTGAGTGATCTTCCGGGTGTGCCTTCGTTAAAAAATAGCTCTTTAAAGTAGCTGCTATTGTTCTTTTCAGCATCCTGTAAGCTAGACGTATACGCCCTTTCATAACCTGGCCAAAAATTTTCACCCTCCGCATCCTGCCAGAATTTCGCATCTTCAGCGAAGGGCATTCGCTCCAGCCATGAATTGATTAGTTCAATCAGGGATTTACCGTCTTCCGCTATTTTGATGATGTCAATCTGTTCTTTTTTAAGCTGCGAGATATAATATTCATGGCCGTGCCGGCCTTCAAACTTTAACCCTAGTCTTGCTTCTATAATTTTAAATTGCCAACTCTGGAACCCCGAAGCCGGACGCAGCATGTCGCGGAAATCAAGAAAATCCATCGGTGTCATGGTTTCAAGTATATCAATTTGCTGAACCAAAACTTTAAATATCGTAACTGACCGTTGAAGACGGTGAACGACTGTCTGGAGTTCGGATGAATTATCGTTTAGTGAGGGCTTGCCCAGGATGTCAATAACAGAATTGATCTCAAACAATACTTGCTTAAACCAAAGCTCATAGGTTTGATGGATGATGATAAACAGCATTTCGTCATGGGCGGGTTGATTCCCTTCCTTGAAACTCTCGGGATATTGCGCATCGATAATTTTATGAAGCTGGAGGTAATCACCATAGTTCACCGGCTGTTGTTCCATCGTATAAGTTTTGCTGCAAAATTAAGCAAACGTGAAAGGATAGTATAGCCACAAATCGTACTTGCAGGACGTTACCGTATTAAAATGCTGGTGCCTTTTTGTTCGACACGACGGTTTGTATCGGTGTTAATATAGCTAAGCACCCAGACATAAGTTCCCGGATCGGCACCCTGGCCCCTGAACCTTCCATCCCATTTATCGGTCCAGTTTGTACTGTGAAACACTTTCTGACCAAACCTGTTATAGACGCTGAAATTCATATCAGCAGATTTATAGGCGCTCAGTGGGTAGAGGTAATCATTTAACCCATCCCCGTTAGGTGTAAACGCAGTTGGTACTGCAATGAAGCAGCTGAAAACTACTGTGGTTCCTTTTGTCACTGTATCATAGCATCCATAGTCGTTTTTAACAATGAGCTGAACAATAGCAATATAGTCCGTTGATGCCCGTGGGATATAAGTTTGGGATGGCGGATTTTTAGTATTTCCGATGCGGCCATTACCGAATTTCCAGTTCCATTCATTGATGCGTCCTATAGACTTGTTTACGATTACTGCTGGCTCGTCAGGGCAAACCACGCTGCTTATGTCAAAGTGAGCCTCAAGCAAATTGTCAAATACAATGTTTTGAACGGTAGTATCGCTGCAAACTCCGTT
>JANXYS010000084.1 GCA_025355935.1 Chitinophagales bacterium
TCTGTTTAAGTGAATGAAATATTAAAAACAGTAAGTCGGGGTCGTCGTCTATTGAGATGATATAGGGAGGATTGTGAAGCACAGAGGTCATAAAAACATAAATTGATTCAACAGTTATTCCTTCCTTCTTTACAAGAATTCTGCCTAAATTTTGATTCTAATGGTTTTCAACTCAGCTCCCACGCTAAAATTAGGCGAATATTTGATTCGTCTTTTCAGCATCCAGTCATAATTGCCCCGGCAGCTAGTCGCCCCGTTTCAAATGCAGCTTCCACCGTTCCGGGATGTGCGCCCTTGTACATGCCTTCCCCAGCAAAATAAATGATGCTGTCGATTGCTGTATTGAGCATTTCCCGCGACGCATCTGAGGTGGGATAGGAAAAACTATACCCGCCCAAACTGAACTTGTCCCTGCACCAGTCAAAAATTTGATATGTAATTAAAGAGGCGCGTAGCTGTGCGGCAGATATTGAAAAGATTGCCGAGAGAGAATTAATCCCTTCCTGCAAAATAAATTCATCTCCCAACTTTCCAAGTTCCTCTGCCGCCGGTCCGCCGCACCATCCGGTGAGCAACGCTGAGTCATCCGGAAATTGAGTCCACCATGTCCGTACCGGCTGGTCGCTGATCACAAAGCCGGTGTCCTTCGGCCAGAAGGCCACTGCAAATCGTAGAACGATTTTGATCACGGCTCCAAATCCAATTTGTGAGGCGGCATCCTGCCATTTATCAATCTCTGGAGAAAATTTAATCGAAGCCTCTGCCGAAGCCAATCCCGCAATACTTACCGGAACGGTTACAAGCAGTTTAGTTCCGATATATTGCCGGCCATCGTGATCATGCATTCGAATTGACCCTTTTTGCCAGTCAACCTGCTTAATGGTAACTCCCGTAATAATTTTTACTCCCTCTTTTTGTAACTCACCTTCAAGATAATTTACTAAGCTAATATAGCCGCCGGGGATACGGTAATTATCCTCTTCAGTCAACCATTCCAGCGCAAGCGATTTCACACTTACAGTTGCTGGATCCGCAAGATCAAAACCTTCTGCGTACGCGCAGGTTTCCTCACGGAAATCAGCATAATCATTTCCTGCGTAATGCTGAGAAAGAAATTCGCGGAGTGTCATATCCTCTGCCAGCGCTAATGCCTTTTTAATCATCTCCTGGCGTCGGTCTTTATCATTAGATGGTTGCAGAAATTGGCCTTTTTTTGAAAACATCATGCTTCCTCCGGTGCTGACAGGTTTGATTCCTGCTGCTGTAAGAAGGCTCATTGTCAGTGGCGCATTTCCATGGATGAATTCAGCACCAGCTTCGATAATATCTTTTCCGTCGGTAATGGTCATCATTCTTCCACCTAAATTATTACGGGCTTCAATAATAGTAACCTGCATCTTGTCTTTAAGCAGATTAGCAGCCATTAGGCCTGAAGCCCCGCCCCCGATAATAAAAAGATGCTCTTTCTCCATAAATTTTTTGCTGCCAATATCAAGCCATCATTATATTGAGCAATGGTAATCAACGAAGAAGATTTGAATCTATATATTGGCATTGTTTTCGAGCATATGTCTTTTTTAAGAACGCAGCTAATTGTTATTTATGAAGGCAAGCCAGTCGTTACTCGTAAATTTTATTAATGATTTTCAACTGGAAGTCTCTGGCGACGAAGCAATATGTTTTGATGCGGCCGTAGAGTTTAGGGCAAAAGGAATCTACCGTAAGCTTCATTCGGAGGTACAAATTATAACACTGCAAAATACAGGAGTATCGGTAGTCTACCTGCTACATCCTGACATCAATAAGTTGAATATTCCTGATACCTTTCCTTTCGATCCTTTGCATTTTGTTTACCTTAAACATTCCGCCCTGATCATAACCGGCGAGAACATCGATTACGGTGAATTTTCCATTCGTTTACTCCTGATCGATAATTCCTGCAGCGAACATACCATTGCAGAGCTGAAAGCAAAAAAACTCAATTGACACTTTAACAAAAAAAGAAGCTCGTCGGCCTTTATTTATTCAACCACACTTTAACACCATCAAGAAGTCAGAAAAAAATATTCTGTACATCTCTGCCTCGGTGACCGTTAATGGCGGGACCGAACAGTAACTGTTTAGAAACTCCATAGCGATTTCCTGGTCGCATACTCCTCTCATACAAACCAGGCATTTTTAGCCCGCGGAATAAATGCTATAGTCTTGCGTAACAACACAAGCCAAATTAAAAAGTTATATCACTTGACATTGTAATGTCTTTTTTGCATTTTTATATTACCTTAAAATAGAACCATTAATTCTCGATAATAGTCAACCAAACTTTATGATGAAAATAATTATAATTATTGCATTAATGTTCTGTTCATTAAGCATTGCTATTGTAGCCTGCGATACCAAAAATGAAACCACGCTTGTGGCTGGAAATATCAGTCATGATAGTCTGGTTAAACGCGGTGCTTACCTTGTTTCAATAACCGGTTGCGATGATTGTCATTCTCCAAAAAGAATGGGCCCGATGGGCCCTGAGGTTATTCCGGAACTCCGCCTGTCTGGCTATCCGTCAACGCGCCCCATTTTAAAAGCGGATAGTAACGTGGTTAAACAAGGCTGGGCGATGCTCGGATTGGACCTTACCTCCGCTGCGGGTCCATGGGGGATGAGTTTTGCCGCAAATCTTACCAGCGATGCAACCGGCATCGGTAACTGGACGGAAGCCCAGTTCAGGAAGGCATTCACCGAAGGGAAGTGGAAAGGGATGGATGGAAATCGTATGCTCATGCCGCCAATGCCCTGGCAGGGATTTAGAAAGATGGATCCTGTTGACGTAAGCGCCATTTTTGCTTTTTTAAAATCAACAAATCCCGTGGAAAATGTAGAGCCTCCGGTCAGGCTGTTTAGTCAGCTCTAAAACGTAGTAGAATTCTATAACATTTTCCGACCCTCTCCTACAAAGGGCTACCTTTTTTTATTTTCATCCTTACCAGGTAGGCG
>JANXYS010000100.1 GCA_025355935.1 Chitinophagales bacterium
GTAGCCAATCTATATTTAATAATATTGGTAAAATTGGCACTAGTGGAAGGAACCTGAGCAATACTGATATTATCAATGGATTAAAGGAAGCCTTAACTATAGGTACAGATAGTGCAGCAAAAAAACTAAGTCGCCCAAACGGCTTCTTTGCAAATGCGGCCCTTAAAATATTAATGCCGGAGGATGCAAAAAAAGCAGAAGCAACCTTACGCAGAGTCGGCATGGGTTCCCTGGTTGATAAGGCTATTCTATCAATGAACAGGGCTGCGGAAGATGCTGCAGGCGGAATTTCAAACATCTTCGTAAATGCCGTTAAACAAATGACAATTACAGATGGTTTAAAAATTTTACAAGGGAATGATTTTGCCGCTACGGAATATCTTAAACTGAATACCTCGGCCCAACTCATTGAAAAAATGCGCCCGGTGATTGAAACTTCTCTCGCTAAAGTCAACGCACTTAGTTATTGGAAAGATGTTTTCACGGCATATAATAAATTTTCTTTTACAAGTAAACCAGTTAATACAGATTTGTCTTCCTATGTAACTGAGAAATCCATGTCCGGGATATTTCTGGCAATCGGGCAGGAAGAACAGAAGATAAGAAGAGACCCTGCTGCACAAGTAACGGGATTGCTGAAGAAAGTTTTTGGAAAATAACAGCGACTATAGAAATTCGAGAGTCTATGCGATAGCATAGGACTTTTTTTGGAGTTCTTTTACAGATACCTGAGCCACCATGAGTCATGTGTAGACTTATACTTAAAGAACCAAAGGCAGGGGAAGTAAAGAGACGCCACCACGCTAAGCCAAATTAGATAAACCACGGGTAGAGAAAAACCAAAAGTGGGCGGCCTAAACATAAAAATGGAGGCGGGATTTGAGATTTCTGAAGAATGATGCCCTGTTATGAAAAAGATAATAACAAGCAGCGAATGCAGGATATAGAAATGTAAAATGTAATAAAAGAAAGGGACCCTGCCGTAAACTGTAACTATTCGGGTGAGTGTATTATAGATGTTTTCTGTAAAAGATAGGAATATTAACGCCGGTCCTAATGTCATGAAGGTATACTGTAGTGATGGTGGGTATTTGGTTGTATTTAAGAATGAAAGTAAATTGTGTGGCCCGGCCATTTGCCACGCCCCCGGATCACCATAGCCCCTTGCGAAGCGAAGTGTAAGAAAGGCGATTATCATTAAAGTTCCGGTAAAAAGTAATAATTGTTTCCTTCTGTGAGCTTGCATTTCCTTTTGAAACCATTTACCCATGCTGAATCCAATGAACATAATTCCTGTCCAGGGAAGGATAGCATAAAAATCGCCGACGATATGGTTTTGATTTATGGGAATAACCGCACCCTTCGATGTTAAAAATAGATTTAATATTGAGAGTTGTATGTTGTTGGTTGGTAAAGTCGCATAGTCGATGGCGTTATGTAAGACAATCAAAATTATACCGACCAGGAGGGTAAGTTTATGAGAGATTAACGTGAAAATTCCAAGTAAAATCATGCTCATACCTATTGCCCATATGACCTGTAAAATGATAAAGTTATAAAATGGATTGAAAGTCAATCCAAGAGTTACAAAGGTAATCTCGACAAATACCAGCCAAAGCCCGCGCTTGATAAAAAAAGCGCTGGCATCCTTCGCGCTCTTCTTTCTCGATGAAAGATAAGCAGACATGCCGGATAACATCACAAATACCGGGGCGCAGAAATGGGTTATCCACCGTGTGAAGAATAATGGAGCATTCGTGGTGGCCATGTCTGTGGGATCCGCAGTCATGGCGGTTTCATGAAAAAAATCCCTGGTGTGATCCAACGCCATTACAATCATTACCAATCCGCGCAAGAGGTCAATCGATGTAATGCGATGCGTACTTTTTTCCATCTCAGAAAGATACTCATTTCCCTAAAATTTCCTAATTCTTCAATATAACTATTTTGTCTACGGCTTAAAATGCGGGGCTTTTTTCATACATTCAGTTATGATAAGGAGGTTTTTATTTTTGCTATACTTACTCATTTTTGTATATCCTCCAGTTGCCATTACTGGCATGCGTTTTAGTATTTACACGGAAGGTGACCACATTACAATCAAACTATAGAAAAACTTTTCTTCCAAGCAAATAAGATTTGCTTAGATTTCAGTTTTTTAAAAAATTAAAATATGGCAGCAATAAAAAATAAGGAAGGAAAAGATAATTTTTTATTAGGGCTCTATCCGGTACCTCGAATTCTGATAAGTATTGCAGTTGCCACTGGTGTTTATTTTTTACTGCCTGCCAATTTAGGAGTTTTAGTCTCCGCTATGGTATCGTGGATTTCGCTGGCCCTTACATTCCTGGTTTTTAGCTGGATTATTTTGTTTAACCGGCCCGTAACTCAGATCAAAAAAATCGCTTCCAAAGAGGATGGGAGCAAGATATTTGTATTTGTTATGATCGTCGTATCTTCTTTCGCCAGTATGTTTACTGTCTTACTTTTGATGATCTCACAGACTTCTGAAAAACTTCATCCTGCTATTTTTATTCCGGTTGCGGTTGTTGGAATGCTACTCTCGTGGGTAATGGTACATACAGTTTTTACTTTCCATTATGCTCATATGTATTACGACGTTCCCGACAAGGGCAGTACGCAGGTTTCGGGAGGACTAGATTTTCCGAGTGAAGACGAACCCGACTATATCGATTTTGCATATTTCTCGTTCGTTATCGGTTGTACGTTCCAGGTATCGGATGTAGAAATTTCTTCGCGGAAGATCAGGCGCCTGGTGCTTCTCCATGGACTTCTTTCTTTTGGCTTAAATACTTTTGTAGTGGCCCTTACGATCAACCTTATTGCAGGATTGCAAAAATAATTATACCACCATTTTTAGTAGGCGGTCAAAGAGTAGTACCTATTAAATGCACCTTATTTGATTTCCCAGCAACAGTCAACCATATATTAATGTAATTACGTTTAAAGAAACATTTTACTGCTTAACTCCATGTCATGACCATAAATATCATCTGCAAAATGCAATAGCCCATTGTCATCTACCCAGGCAGTATAGTAAGTAATAAGTACAGGGACGGGCTTCTTAATTTTTACAAACTGTTCCACTCCAGCATTCATAGCTGAATCAATTTTATCTGAAGGCCAAGATGCATCATCCTTCAAAAGATAATTTGCCAATTTTGGTGGATCGCTTAGACGGATACAGCCATGACTATATGCTCGTTTGTCTTTTGCAAACAGGGATTTTGCGGGCGTATCATGAAAATAAATATTGAAACTATTGGGAAATAAAAATTTGACTTTACCTAGGGAATTATCGCCGCCTGGTAATTGGCGAACAACTGGTAATCCGCCACTGGTGCCTGTTTGTTCCATATTATGAGAAGCAAGGTAATTAGAATTTCTCTGCATCGCTGGCAAGATTTCTTTCTCTATAATACTTGTTGGTATATTCCAGTAAGGACTAAAGACAATTGTGTTAAGATTGCCAGTAAACATCATAGTATTATGACCTTCCTTTCCGACCACGACGTTCATATCAAACACTTTATTTTTCCCGTCCTTAACATGCAAAATGAATTCCGGGATATTCACAACTATCATCTGGCCTTTTGGTTCACTGACTATCCAGTGCATGCGATCCATGTTAATCAATATTTGTTTTATTCTCTCTAGTGCAGGTACGTTGAGATCTTTTACCTGACCATCTGTAAGCAATCCAGTCGGACTATAACCGAGTCTCTCCTGGAACTTCATTATTCCTGTTTTTAAGGCCTCATTGTAATCCAGTGCCGTATCGAGGGGCATGTCGCCAGTAATGGCAAGCCTTTTCTTCAAAGCCAAAATTGAAGAACCTGATTTTCCGGCACTATATTGTTTACCCGGAGGAGCTATATCCTGGTAGCCACCCTGCTTTACAATATCAACATACTTTGCCAGTTCGACTTTAAGCGCCTTATAAACTGGATTGATATCCTCGTAATATTTATTATTTTTATGCTTTTTAGATAATATTGAATCGGCCAATCGCAGGGGATCACTTTTTTTGCTCGGAATAAATCTTTCCATTTCTTTTCGCTTAACGTATCCATCTTCAGCATTATTCCTGGTGTAAGTAATAAAATGTTGCGTAAGCAGTAACTCTGTCAACACTATATTTTTGTCATTAGGCGAAACGGTGAATGAATCTTCCACCGCAGTGTAACCCTCCATTTTCTTTTGTAAATTTTTATCAACAAGTGTGGAGTCAGTTCCATAAGTGGTACTGTAACTATGTAGGTTCCAAAAACCGCGGGCCTGTTCTGTAAGTCCTACTTTGGTGAACCAGGCGAACTGGTAATTTCTAACATTGTAGAAACTGGTTATCCGCCGGATGAGCTCTGGTTCGGTCCTGTTGTCAATAAAAAATTTTGCCATCTGAATGCTGTCGAAGAAAATATCATTGTAGGCATTTGCAGCAGTAATGCTTAAATCTCTTTTAGAGATCTTTTTTTCTTTCTCAGATGTTGAACTATTACTTGTATCACTCTCACTGGCTGAATTTGAACTTTTGTTTTTATTACTATTGCATGCCGCAAGTAAGGTCAACAGGAGGACGGTTGTCGTAAGGGTTTTTTTCATGGAGCATTTCTTGCAAATGATGTGCCTGAACAGTGACGAACTGACGTAATCATGTTTAAATTAAATGTGTTTAAAAGAGTAACCAGGCATAGATTAATAAAGGCACTCAGAATGTACATTCCTTTCTTAATTTTTCTTTTTTAAAGATCGATTGCTTCACCATAAGCTACGGCAGTAGCCTCTTTCAAACCTTCGCTCATCGTTGGATGTGGGTGAACGGCATTAAGTATTTCATGCCCTGTAGTTTCAAGTTTCCGCGCTACAACTGCTTCTGCAATTATTTCAGTCACATTCATTCCGATCATATGACAGCCTAAGAACTCGCCATATTTAGCATCAAAAATCACTTTTACAAACCCTTCTGTTGCCCCGGCTGCAGTTGCTTTTCCACTAGCTACAAATGGGAATTTCCCAACCTTAATTTCGTAACCCGCATCCTTAGCCGCTTTTTCGGTGTAACCTACCGAAGCAATCTCGGGAGATGTATAAGTACAGCCTGGTATGTTATTGTAATCAATTGGATCAGGCTTGTGCCCGCTGATGTGCTCAGCTGCAATTATACCTTCTCTTGTTGCCACATGCGCCAGGGCTTGTCCGGGCGTGCAATCGCCGATAGCATAAAGTCCGGCTATATTAGTTTGCTGGTTGGAATCTACAATGATCTTTCCTTTCTCCAGTTTAACACCTAGTGCTTCAAGCCCTACATTTTCAATGTTGGCTACCACACCAACTGCACTTAACAATATATCTGCTTCCAGTATTACTTCTCCATCGGCAGTTTTTACTGTTGCTTTCACCCCTGCGCCACTGGTGTCCACTTTGATCACTTCGCTATTCGTCATGATCGTAATTCCTTGTTTCTTAAATTGTTTTTCCATTTCCTTGCTGATATCTTCATCTTCAACAGGTACAATGCGGGGCATGAATTCTACTATTGTGACTTTAGTATTCATTGTATTGTAGAAGTAGGCGAATTCACTACCAATCGCACCACTTCCGCAAACGATCATGCTTTTCGGCTGCGCAGGCAGGGACATCGCTCCACGGTATTCGATAATCTTCTTGCCATCGATAGGCATCGTCGGCAACTCGCGTGCTCGTCCGCCTGTGGCGATTATTATATTTTTTGCTTCGAGTGTTTGCTTAGAACCATCGGCCGCAATAACTTCTAATTTATTTGCAGCAAGTAACCTGCCCGTGCCCATTATTACTTCAATTTTGTTTTTACGCATCAAAAATTGAACACCCTTGCTCATTTTATCAGCTACACCGCGGCTGCGTCCAATCACTGCGGGGAAATCAGCAGTAGGATCAGTGATTGTAAGGCCATAGCTTGAAGCATGCTTTACGTAATCGAATACCTGCGCACTTTTAAGAAGCGCCTTGGTTGGAATACAACCCCAGTTCAGGCAAACACCCCCAAGACTTTCCTTTTCAATAATTGCTACTTTTTTGCCGAGCTGGCTAGCCCTTATAGCCGCAGGGTATCCGCCTGGGCCACTTCCTAAAACGATAACGTCATATGCCATATATCTGTGTGATTTATATTTTTTAAATATTGATGTGCAAATTTACTCGATATAAGATGATTAGCCAAATGGGTTTTGTCTTGAAAGTCGGTGTAGAGACTTCTCATAAAGTCTTATGCCCGATCTCGGGGATAAAAATATCGCGGCAATACGTAAGGGATCACGACGTACTTGCAAAACGTTTTGTTTGCAGGGATTGTGAGGGCAAATGCTTGGGCAACCGCCATAGCTGCCAGGTGATTCCCAAGAACACTATCGTAAAAGGAAGTGCTTTAAGGCTATGATGGTATAAAAAATCACTGATGACACGCGGAGTAGGATCAATGGAAAGAATCGTAGCAAAAAATATAAAACAGCAGATAAAAACTCCCTGTAATCTATGCCTGGGTTGGAGGACGAACCAAATCCCGACGCCCCAGATGGCGATGGCATAACTATATATTTCCGCGGCGTGGTTAAAGATAGCTACCCATATAAGCATGGCGGATAGAAAATAGCATCTGTAAATATAATTTTTGAAAAGTTTAAAATTTACATACATGGAGCAAAAGATAATAATCCCGATTAATTGGACATACAATTTGCCTGCCTCTGACAAATTGAAATAACTTTGAAAGAAACCTGTGAGCGAAATCTTCCCATAATTGTCACCGGTATCCTCTACCAGTACTTTGAACCAGTTATGATATTGCCAGGCTAGTTCGGCAGGGGAAATAAATAACAGGGGAAGTGCGCCAAGCAGAAGGAAGGCAATGATAAATTTTAGAAAAAATGTGATTTTCCCAGGGTAAAGGATGAATAACGATAATGCGACGATAGGGAAGACCTTAATA
>JANXYS010000111.1 GCA_025355935.1 Chitinophagales bacterium
TAAGTACATATTGCAGTTGAAGCTTTAAGGCTTTAGTTTTGTTCTTTAAATCATTTAGATGGCAGAGCAAACCAAACGACCGCGTCGTACTTCGGTAGAAATAAAAAGTTTTCTAGAGATTTTTAAGCAAAGCGGTTCGAACACAAAAGAATTTTGCAAAACGCATGGTATTAACCGAGCGGCGTTTTATGGCTGGAAGAGGCGTTATGCATTGAAGGTTCCATTAAAGAAAAGTTCTTTTTTGTTGCTGGAACAGTTGCCGGTCCCTTCAACTTCTGAGCCCGCTCTTTTTGCTGAGGTTAAGGGGATAAAGATTTACCAGTCGGTTGAAGCTTCTTATTTAAAAGAACTGCTTGCATGAGTAGCCTGCTTGCCCTCACCGATCAGCGCAGTTATCATCTTTATCGTAAGGAGACCGATATGCGCAAAGGTTTTAACCAGCTGTGTGGTATTGTTATCAATGAACTTGGGCGGCAGATACTGCAAGGCGATGCATTTATCTTTATCAATAAACCACGCACCCATCTGAAGTTGCTTGTTTATGAAGATGGCGGCTTTACTATTTTTTACCGTCGGCTGGAGGAAGGCGCTTTTGAAGTGCCCGTTTTTAACCTCGATGCAAAGAGTATGCAGATCAGTTCTGATCAGTTGCATTTTATCTTAAAAGGCATCTCTCTTAAAGATATAAAATACCGCAAACGATATCAACATAATAGCTCCGTTTGTTAATAAACTTTATTGCTTAAAATGATTCGACGGTGCATCTTTGTGCTGCATGGAACCCACTGTCAGCATAGATTACAAGAGTTTGTATGAACAGGAACATGACGCAAATAATCAATTGCGTTTTGAATTTGCTCAACTCAGACAACAGCTCGACCAGCTTCAGAAAATGATCTTTGGTTCCCGCCACGAGCGCTTTGTTCCCGCAGATATCAACCCCTCACAACTTTCCCTGAATATACAGGCAGAACAAGTGGCTGCAGTAAGCATAAGCGATGCAAAGAAGATCACTTATGTAAGAACAGGCAGCAGCATTGATCAAAAGCCCCTGGAGCATCCGGGTCGCATGAAGTTGCCGGAAAATCTGCGCCGCGAAGAAATCATTATTGAACCTTTGGGTGATGTAAGCGACTGCAAAAAGATGGGCGAAGAAATAACTGAGTTACTGGAATGGCAGCCGGGTGAACTTTTTGTAAAAAAGTATGTGCGTATAAAATATGCAAAACCCGGCAATAGCGGTGTGATGATTGGTGAACTTCCTGTGCGCCCTCTGGATAAGGCGATGGCCGGTGCCGGACTGCTGTCCCAGATAGTCATTGATAAATATGTTGACCACCTTCCGCTCTATCGGCAGATGCAACGCTTTGAGCGCAGCGGCCTAAAACTTCCCTATTCAACCCTCACCGACTGGGTAAGGGCCACCTGCAAACTGATAGAGCCTTTATACGAGGCACTAAAAGTATCGGTAATGCGAAGCTCTTACCTGCATGCCGATGAAACACCCATCAAGGTTTTAGATAAAGATAAAAAGGGTGCTACGCATCGTGGTTATTACTGGGTGTACCAGGACAGCATTAAAAAAACAGTTTTTTTTGATTACCGTGAAGGCCGCGGCAGAGAAGGGCCGAAAGGTATACTGGAACACTTTAAAGGATATTTACAGACTGATGGTTACATAGCTTATAAGATCTTTGATGAAAACAAAGATATTAATCTCATGCACTGCATGGCCCATGCCCGGCGTATGTTCCATGAGGCACTTGATAATGATAAAGCGCGTGCACAGTATGCACTGGAGCAAATACAAAAGCTTTATACCATCGAGAGGACCTGTAAAGAACACGGGTTAAACTTTGCACAACTCACCGAGGTGCGCGAGCAAAAATCTTTACCCATACTGGACGCTTTGGGTAAATGGATGAAAGAGCAGTATATGCAAACCACTCCTAAAAGCGCCATCGGCAAAGCGCTCGCCTATAGCATTGAACGCTGGCAGCGTTTATCAATATATGCCTACAATGGCATGCTGAACATCGACAACAATCCGGTTGAGAACAGCATAAGACCGGTAGCACTTGGCAGAAAGAATTATTTATTTGCAGGGTCACATGAAGCAGCACAAAGAAGCGCCATGCTTTACTCCTTACTCAGCACCTGTAAAATGCAAGGCATCGAACCTTATGCCTGGCTACGCAAAACGCTCGACGTCATAGCCACCCATCCTATTAACAGGATCAAAGAACTTCTGCCTGTAGCAACGTAATAAAAATGAGTGCCTTTAACAAGGTGTAGTTAGTCGGAGGGATACTTTATTTTGATTTCATACTATAATGAAATAATAAAGTTGTTTCGCTTATGCAGGCTATACTGGGAATTTTCTTTCATTTTATTGGTGGTTTTGCGTCCGGCAGTTTTTATATGCCCTATAAAAAAGGTAAAGGATGGAGTTGGGAGAGTTTTTGGGTTACTGGCGGAATCATTTCCTGGTTGTTTGCACCAATCATCGCAGCTTACTTAACGATCCCGGATTTCTTGACATTATCAGAAGTTCATCCTCGTTAATCATTGGCTCTACGTTTATTATGGGTTTACTGTGGGGCATCGGGGGCTTAACTTACGGGTTGGGTGTTCGTTACCTGGGCGTTTCGTTAGCAAGCTCCATTATACTTGGGCTGTGTTCCATATTTGGAGCTATCATCCCGTCTGTATATTATTACTTTAATCCGAAACAGGGAAAGGATACTATTTCAGATTCATTCATACCTCATGGGGCCGGTTTGTGTGGTTTGGATTATTAGTTTGTGTCATCGGAATTATCATTTGCGGCATGGCCGGCAAGATGAAGGACAAAGAATTGGGTAAGGCACTACAACTGATTAATTTACATGAAAATAGTGTATCAATACATCTTACTTATAGGCTG
>JANXYS010000122.1 GCA_025355935.1 Chitinophagales bacterium
GAGCAGTTTTAGATATCTTTTATTGCCCTTCGCTTTCTGCCACACCTCATAAAATATTGATGCGGATAATGCCTTTTCACTATCAGCATCTTTAGGAAGTTCAGGCCGGCCATGACTACCACTTTGACCCTTCTTATCCTCAGGTACAGGACCATCGTATTTCTTTCCCGATTTATGATTTGCATAGCGCCTGCTCCGGGTATAGCCCATTTGCAAAAATTTGCGCGCCATATCCATTCCGACAAAATCATTTGCTTTTCCATAGTTAATGAACAACCGGTAAATTTCATTAGCCGATTTGCGGGCATCCGAGGGTGTTTTAAATTTCCAGTAAGGTAAAATTTCCGACTTATAAGGCTCTACCAGTAGCACACCCTGCTCCCCTTTCCCGGTTCGGTATAAAGATGGATCAGACCTAAGATCCAATTTGGAATAGTCAAGTGCGTAATCGAAAGAATTGTCCGGCATCGTACTCTCTACATAAATCTGTGCCACAATACCATCTCCTATTGTCGATCGATGCGAGGTCGGTAACAAGTGCAAAATCGTATGGCTTAATAATTGTGCTTAAAATTAAAAAATTGGAATGAAAACTTTAAATGGAATCGCAGCCGGATTCGCGGGCGCAGTGGTTTTGACTATTACTCACCAGGTACTTCATCATGTTTTTGAAGATGCTCCGAGGATGGATTTAATGGGCGAAGAGGCGCTCACAAAACTCTCCGCTAAAGCCAAAATTCCGGTACCGCAAAAAAATCTATATGATATCACTATGGCGGGCGATATAGTGGGTAATTCGATGTATTATGCGCTTGCTGCTGCAGGTGATAAAAAGAACGCGACTATGCGCGGAATTACTCTAGGGTTTGCAGCAGGTGTTGGTGGGGTGCTGCTTCCCAAAAAGGTTGGCCTTACTAATTCATACAGTAACCGCAATTATAAAACAATCCTTCTAACAATTGGCATTTATACCTTGGGTGGGTTTGTAAGCGGGAAAATAACGTCTGTACTTGGAAGATGATGATGCTGAATAGCAATGAAATTTACTTTGCCTCTAACTTTGAATAGAAAGACTGCATCATATAAGACAGTAAGCAATAGGTGTCGTTATATACTCTGTCCAAAAGTGAGTAAATTGTTATCGGGGTCAAGCAAGGCAAATTCCTTTTGTCCCCAAGGTTTCGTCTCTAATGCTCCATTCGGATGGATGCTTATTTTATTGTCTAATAATGATTGATACAAATGTTCAATATTATTGGTTCGGATATAAACCCCTGAATAATTTTCCTTAGAGTCAATTTCAAACTCAAAAAAATGGATTTCTATGCTGTCTTTTTCAACCATTAAATAACCGTCATAATCAGATTTGCCAACATTCCTAAATCCTAATTTGTTTACATAGAAATCTTTTGTGGCAGCCTTATTCCGCATTGGCAATTTCGGGTTTATGTTTGTAAGCATATCTTTATTTTATAAGAAATTTTTATTGTAGCGTTCTTCTAGCATCATAATTAATTGAGGGCGGTCATATTAGTTTCCAGTTCGAGTCAGCCGAAGAAAGTATTATTATCCTGATTTTATAAGCTATACAGGCTATCGCGATAAGTGTATAAAGTTAGCTCCGTCTCCGGCCATCAGTGGAATAGCGTTGCATACGACCTTGAAAATTCAGGTAGTTATAAGATGTATTATTTTACATCGGCACTATTCACTTCTATCCAATATCCATCGGGGTCCTGTAAGTAAACTTGTCGTATACCGTCGGCTCTTAGAGTTACTTTATCAACAGTTCCGGCCCAATCTGAATAGTGAATTCCCTTCGCAGCAAGGCGTTGTATAAAAGCGTCAAAATTACTGCTGGTCAGGGCAAAGTGAATTGCTTTATTGGTGTATACAGGCTCTGGCACAGTAGATATCAAATGTAATTCTTTATCCTCCCCGAGAGACATCCACCTGATTCCCTCTTTTTTTGTACGATTGGTTATTTCAGTCAGTTGAAGTACCGAGTTGTAAAAAATGACAGAATTATCTGCATTCTTAACGGATAGAGACACATGGTTAAACCTAAATTTAAATTCATTGGTCTGTTGTGCCAGTGCAGCCAGGCCCAAACTAAGTGTAATCGAAAGGAAAGCGATTTTTTTCATGTTGATAGACAATTATTTTAACTCAAAATTTTTCGTGCTAAAAGTAAGTTTTGTTTTGGAACTGTGTAATCTTTTTATGGATTTACCTGGAGGGACTGACTTAAAAGTCTTTATACAAAAAAGCCGCCTCAGATGAGGCGGCTATACGAAATACTTTTCCGAATATTAAAGTTTCACGATTCTTTGTACTGTTCCATTACTGAACCTGATAAAATAAACTCCTTTAGAAAGTGAACTCAAGTTGAGTTCCTGGCGGAGGTTAGTGATCAGGATAGTACGGATAGTTGCACCAGAAGCTGTACTAATTTTTGCCTGAGTATTCAGTATTTTTGAATCATTGGTAACGATACTAACTTTATCCTGTACCGGGTTTGGATAAAGAGTTATACTGTTGGCATCGCCGCTGAAATTTACCAACTCGACATGGCTTAGTGAACTTCTACCATTTAAATCGATTTGTTTCAACCTGTATGCATTGGTTCCTTTAACCGGTGTCGCATCTGTATATGTATACCTACTACCATTTGTAAGGTTTGTAGCAGTTACATAACCTAATTTCCTCCAGCTAACATTATTATCGGTTGAACGTTGAAGCTCAAAACCAGCGTTATTTAATTCTGCACTGGTTTCCCAAGTCAGGCTAACAACCTTACCCGCAGCATTTGCCTTGAAATAAAGTAAGGTAACTGGTAACGCCGCTAAGGCATTTCCGGTTACAGCAAAGTTATAAGCAGCTTCCCCTGTTGTGTTATTGTTCACCACTACAGTGGCGTTCTTCACGCCACTTGTTGAAGGTGCAAAGCTAACTACTAGGGCCACGCTATCTCCCGGAACAATTGTAACGGGTGTAAAGCCTACCACATTGAACGAGGCTGCATCTATACCGCTGAGTGTAACTGTGGAAACTGAAAGATCAGCACCACCATTATTACGGATATAAAAGGTATCGTTAATGGCCATACCTGCGTTGGTAGTTCCGAAGTCGGTATTATCCGTTGTTGTCGGAGTCATGTCTCCGATTACGATACAGCTATCCTTACCTGCAACCGAGATATTCGGCACCTGTGCAGTACATGTTCCCGGAAGTGGAGCACCGGGAGCTATCCAGTTTGAAATTGGCCCCATAAGAGCAAAATTTTGTAACTGACCATTCTGAGGACAATTTCCGTGGAGATCATTTAACTGAGTAACGGTGCTATTATCTGCACCCGCAGCACCCTGGTTGAAATTGTAATATGCAATCAAACCTGGTTCTGCGCCACTAAGTGGGCAACTTACATTAGCTGCAATTTCCGCCGCTGTTCTTACCACACTCCAAATACGAACTTCATCAATGTTTCCATCGAAATAATTACCATTATTGAAGTTCCCAATGTTTAGGAATGTCTCAGTATAGGCTGCCGCCGTTGCGCTACCTACAAGAGTTCCGTTTTTATACAGGCTTAAGAGACCAGTAGATGCATCATAAGTTACAGCAACATGATACCAGGTTCCAACTACTAAAGGAGTTGGATCAACTATGTCTGTAAAGGCTGGGCCGTGGCCGGCGGCTAATTTGCCATTATTTAAAAATAGTGCAGTTCCTGTAGTTGCATTACCCGAAAGGATATTCGGGAATCCTGTTAACGTGTTGGTGTTGATGTATGCTTCCTTCGTATAACTTCCGCTAACAATAACCGGAAGCTTAACATAGTCATTGATACCATCGAAGTTAAGAGTTTGTCCACTGCCGGCTAAAGTACCGGAAATAGCATAATTAAATGCTAAGGCATCTGCATCATTGCTGTTAACCGTAATAGTAGCGTTGCGAACACCCATCGCTCCTGTTGGATTAAATGTTACCTGTAAAGTAGCGGAACTACCCGGCGCCACTGTAGGAGAAGAAGATGTGAAACTAAAATCCGCTGCATTAACACCCGTAATTGTTATGCTACTAATATTAAGTACAGAAGTTCCAGTATTTTGAATAGTAAATGTTTTTGTGACTGGCACTGTTCCAAAACCTCCAAAATCAGTAGAGTTGGTGGTTGATGTAGTAGTAGTCCCTGAAGTAATACAAGTACCGTTTCCACTAAGGCTAATGTTAGGGAAGCTGGTTGTGCAAGTGCCTGTTAGGCTTGGCCCGGGCGCAACCCAGTTTGATGTAAGTCCAGTTAAAGCAAAATTTTGAAGGGTGCCATTAAGTGGGGAACACTTAGTCTGCCGATCAAGTAAAGTAGTCTCGGTAGTATTTGTTCCACCGGCTGTCCCTTGATTAAAATTATAATAAACGAAAAGGAAAGGCTCGCCTCCTGTGAGTTCACAGTTTTGAGATGCCTGAATTTCTGCCATTGAGCGATCGACACTCCACAATCGAACTTCGTCTATATCACCCTGAAAATAATTGGCATTATTATAAACGCCAATATTCTGTAGGGTTTCGTTATAAGCTGGGGCGGTATTAGTGCTAACCAATACGCCATCTTTATAAAGGTTCATTACACCGGTTCCTGCATTGTAAGTTACAGCAACATGGTACCATGTGCCTGCTACAAGCGGTGTAGGATCCAGTACCTGGTTGAAGCTCGGAGCGTGCCCGGCCGCTAAAGCCCCATTATTAAGGAATAGTGCTGTACCGGTAGTACTACTGCCGGATAAAATGTTTGGAAAACCAGTCAGAGAGGCTGTGGTTGGACGGATCCAGGCTTCCTTAGTGTAGCTACCACTAAAAGTCAAAGGAAGCGAGACGAAGTCGTTAACTCCGTCAAAATTCAATGCTCGCCCTGTCTGCGCACTGGCACTGCTAAAGGCTGCAATACAAAAAAAACAGATTGCCATAAATCTGCTTAGGGTTGTTGTCTTAATGGCGGTTAATTGGGGAAGTAAAATTTTACTTTTCATAAGCCCACATGATTTGAGAATTAAAAAAAAAGGTGAATGCTTGATACTATAGCAGATATTAAAAAACTACACCTGCTTCAAAAAATACTTACGCAGGTGATCTCCCTCAAAACTAGTGCCGTGATTAACTTGAAATTTAGA
>JANXYS010000124.1 GCA_025355935.1 Chitinophagales bacterium
CTTTATATGTTATGAGTTCGATTATAGGCAAAAGGGAAATTTCAGAGCAACTTGTGTATGGAGGAATCTCCTGTGTTTTTTGGACGTTAACACTGCAGACCACTTTTAAATATATCATTTTAACCTTGCAGGCAGACAACAGAGGTGAAGGCGGTATTTTCTCTTTATTTGCATTATTACGAAGGTATAGGAGATGGCTGTATATACCCGCTATTATCGGTGCAGGAACATTGTTAGCCGATGGTATCATCACACCGCCCATTTCGGTTGCTTCTGCTGTGGAAGGGCTAAACGGGGTACACGGATTAGAGCACTTAATTGCACCGGGTAATGCATTAACGGTAGGAATTATCATCGCAATTATTTCATTACTATTCTTCTTTCAGCAATTTGGCACAAACCTGATTGGCAGTTCTTTTGGTCCTATTATGTTGGTCTGGTTTATTATGTTAGCCTTTCTTGGTGGAAGTTACATTGCTATGTATCCATCAATTCTAAAAGCTTTAAGTCCTGTATACGCTTATGACTTGTTAGTAAAATATCCCAGCGGATTTTGGCTCTTAGGCTCTGTATTTTTGTGTACTACCGGAGCGGAGGCTTTATATTCAGACCTGGGTCATTGTGGACGAAAAAATATTCAGTACAGCTGGATTTTTGTAAAGATTGCTTTGTTGCTAAACTACTTTGGCCAGGGAGCCTGGTTAATGATGCGAAAAGACGTAAAATTAAATGGTCTGAATCCTTTTTATGAAATAATGCCGCAATGGTTCCTGATCTTCGGCATTTTTATAGCAACGGCCGCTGCGATTATCGCAAGCCAGGCTTTAATTAGTGGATCATTTACATTAATAAGTGAAGCAATGCGACTTAACTTTTGGGCCAAGGTAAAGGTGAAGTTTCCAACTGTTGTCCGAGGTCAAATATATATTCCAAGCATCAATTTTATTTTATGGTTCGGGTGCATAGCAGTTATGTTTTATTTCAGGGAGGCAAGTAAGATGGAAGCGGCCTATGGCTTTTCTATCACCATCGCTATGCTCATGACCACTATACTGATGTTCTACTTTATGAAATTCCTAAAAAAGTGGCACATTGTATTAGTGGGTCTTATACTTACTATTTTCTTAGCTGTTGAAGTATCCTTTTTTATCGCAAACATTGCCAAAATTAAACAACGGTGGATGTTCCTGTTCTTTGAATTTGGTATTATAGGAGTGATGTATGTGATGTACAGGGCTAGAAAGATAAAAAACCGGTACGTTGAATTTGTGAGGATAGCAAACTACGTACCTATGCTCAAAGAGTTAAGCACTGATCTGACAATTAGCAAATTCGCGACTCATTTAGTGTACTTAACCAGTGCAGATAATCCCAAAGAAGTTGAGCATAAAATTATATATTCGATACTGAGTGGTAAACCTAAACGCGCGGATATCTTTTGGTTTGTCCACGTACATACCGTTGACGATCCGTACACGAGTGAATACAAAGTAATCGAAATCATTCCCAATGATATAATGAGAATTGAGTTCAGGTTAGGCTTTAGGGTACAGCCAAGAATAAACCTGATGTTCAAAAAGGTAGTAGAAGATTTAGTGAAAGAAGGTAAGGTTAGAGTTGAAAGTAAATATGAAACAATGCAGCGTCTTAAACCCGTAGGCGATATCCAATTTATAGTAATGGAGAAATTTCTATCAAGTGATAATGAATTGCCCTTATACGAAAGAATGATAATGAAGTTTAATTTTTGGATAAAAAACAAGAGCTTAAGTGAAGAACAGGGTTTCGGATTAGAGCAAAGCAATGTTTCGGTGGAGAAATTTCCACTGGTTATAGCCCCCGTAACAAAGATTTCTTTAAAACAGATTATGTAAGTCGACTTTTCAAGATGAAATACATCTAAACCGCGTATGCAACTGACTTATCTTTTAATGTTGCTTAAACAGCTGCGGTGATCAGGGATGAAGTGAAAGCAAAGAGGCTAGAAAATAGGGGGTTAGATTACGGCCAGTGAGTACGCTCATTGGCTTTCAACGACAAAAACTTTACAACGTATAAACAAGAAAGCTGACTTTCAGTGATGACAGAGGGGATAGTAAAACAGCACGGTTCATCAAATTAGCGGGCATTAAAAATTATTTAACTTAGAACTCTTAATTTTAGTAATCCAATAACGATCTTATGGACAATACTTACAAGCAACATTGGGAAAATGTTTTCCGCACAACAGCTGAGGACGAGGTAAGCTGGTTTCAGGCATATCCAAAAACCTCGATGCAATTTGTCGAATTGTTCAATCTCCCGCTAAATGCGAACATTATTGATATAGGCGGCGGTGACAGTCATCTTCTTCTTGAGTTGCCGCTCTATTCCGAAGCTGGATTGGATCGTATATG
>JANXYS010000128.1 GCA_025355935.1 Chitinophagales bacterium
CCAAGGAACGGGGTTAGGTTTGAGCATGAGTTATGATATTGTAAAAGCACATGGTGGAGAGTTAAAAGTGGAAAAAAAACAGGGTGAAGGATCGGAGTTTTCGATTCAATTACCAACAATCTGAAAACATGAGAAAATCAATCCTTCTTATAGTACTTATTCTTTTTATGCATAGCCCTGGTTTTGCACAGGAAGATAGTACTTCAGCCTATGAGATTATGGATCTTAAACAACAACTTGTAAAGGCCGGCAACGATAGTAGTCGTTCACTTATTTGGGCCGGACTTAGTTATTTATATGCCTTTTCAAGCTTTGACTCGTCGTTATTATATGCTGAGAAATCTTTAAAGCTTTCCAATAAAATTGACTACGCAAGGGGAAAAGCAAATGCATTAATCGGGTTTGGCAACCTGTACTTAAGGCAGGGGGATTATCCTATGGCCTTACAATATGAATTCCAGGCAAAGGAGCTGAGCGAAACATTTCACTTTAAAAGAGAAAAGGCCATCAGCCTGATGCAGCTAGGCTACACGTACCAGAATTTATCAGACTACGACCGGTCAATTGTCTTTTCGATGCAGGCAAGAGAATTATTCAATGGAAATTCCTGGGGTGGTTACAATGTGGAAAATGAAATTGCTATCAGCAATACGTATATGGCTACAAATAAAAAGGACAGCGCCCTGGCGTGCATGCAGAAAGTATATGATGATCCGAAAATTAAAATAATGATGCCGATCATTCTGGAGGTACTGGGAAATATTAATGCCAGCCTCGGTAATTTTACCATTGCAAAAGAGCAGCTTAGCCGGGCAATAGCTGGTGATATAAAAAACAATGACCTGTATAGCCTGATTTGGGCATATAACAGCATTGCAAAATTATACCAGTCTACAAATCAAACTGACTCTGTCCTTTACAATGCTTTAAAAGCATTTATACTAGCTGAAAAAATGCAACTGAACGAAGGTATTCTGATCAATAGTCTAATACTTACCAAAGAATTTGAAGCATCTGATGCCGGCAAGGCACTTTATTATCGAAAGATATATGATGATGTTTATAACAAAATGTATGGCCAGGACAAGGTTATGGCATTGCAGAAAACACTTGCAGAGCAACAGGAAAGGCAAAAACAGGTTAGTGAAAAAAGAGTGTCAGATGAAAACAGGTTAAAACAAATTGCATATGCGGCAGGCCTGGCGATCCTGCTTTTAGTTGCGCTGGTATTATATCGGAATAACAGGCAAAAACAAAAAGCAAATAATATTCTGCAGCAGCAAAAACAAAAAATTGAAAGCACGCTTTCGGAACTTAAATCTACCCAATCCCAACTAATTCAATCCGAAAAGATGGCAAGCCTTGGAGAACTTACCGCCGGCATTGCACACGAAATTCAAAACCCTTTAAATTTTGTAAATAATTTTTCTGAAGTAAATAAAGAATTGCTTGCAGAAATGAATTCAGAAATAGAGAAGGGGAATTATGATGAAGTAAAAGAGATTGCAAAAGATGTATCTGAGAATGAAGAAAAAATAAACCATCATGGCAGGAGGGCAGATGCCATTGTAAAAGGCATGTTACAGCACAGCCGAAGCAGCAGCGGTATAAAAGAACCAACTGATATTAATAAACTGGCTGAAGAATATTTAAGGCTTGCTTATCATGGCCTTCGGGCAAAAGACAAATCTTTCAACGCCACCATGGAAACTGATTTTGATAACAGTATCGGCAAGATCAATATTATTCCGCAGGATATCGGGCGAGTGCTGCTCAATCTGATTTCAAATGCATTTTATGCGGTTGATGAAAAGAAGAAACTTGGTCAGGCTGAACTTGGTCAAGCCGGATATGAGCCCACGGTTGCTATTTCTACAAAAAGATTAAAAGATAGAATAGAGATTAGAGTTACGGATAATGGAAATGGTATTCCGCAAAAAATTTTGGATAAAATATTTCAACCCTTCTTTACAACAAAACCGACAGGCCAAGGAACGGGGTTAGGTTTGAGCATGAGTTATGATATTGTAAAAGCACATGGCGGAGAGCTGAAAGTTGAGACGAAAGAGGCCCGCCCGGATGACCCGGTCGGACGGGGTGAAGGAAGTGAATTTATTGTTCAATTACCTGTTGTCTGAATCACGGATTAATAGGATTAAAAGATTCCACAGAGAAATACAATGGCCGAATTAAAATATAAAGACATAACTGAAAAGATTATGGGTGCTTCTTTTGAAGAACATAAATTTTTGGGCAATGAGTTCCAGGAAGTAATTTATCAAAGAGCATTGGCTTGGGAATTGGCTCAAGTTGGATTTTATATTCGAGGGAAATTGAACAGGAAATCTTTTATGAAGAATTACAAGAATCGATTGGTACAAGAAGAGCTGACTTTGTATTGGAAGGAAAAGTATTAGTAGAATTGAAAGCACTAATCGAATTGCAGGATGTACATCTTGCCCAGGTGTTGAATTACCTTTAAAGCTTACAAACCTGAAGTTGGTTCATTACTAAACTTTGGAAGTAAAAGCTTAACCTTTAAAAGACTCGTAGTGTGAAAAAAGCATCAGTGAAATCCATAAATCCATTTAAATCCGTGATTCAGACAAGCTATGATATTGTGAAGGCGCATGGTGGTGAGTTAAAGGTGGAGACGAATGAGGCCCGCCCGGATGACCCGGTCGGACGGGGAGAAGGAAGTGAGTTTATTATTTTTTTGCCATCAACATAAAGTATTTTCATGAACAAGTATCTAAAAATATTGTTTGTTTTTTCTCTGCCGGTATTTGGCAAAGCACAGGTAGGCAGGCAGATGGACAGTATCTATTTGATGCTTCAGAATGCAAATAATGACACTGTTCGGATGGGTGCTTATTCAATATTGGGTGGGCTTTATGATGATGTAAGCGCCGATAGCGGCATGTATTATTGTAACAAAGGGATAGCTATTGCAGAAAAACTCAATTTACAATTGAACAAGGCTGAGATCAAGGCGCTTATGGGTATACATCTCATGAAGACGGGAAATTACCCAGAGGCACTCAGAATAATAAGTCAGGGGATAAAAATTGCTGAAGATCCTTCCAATGAAAGAAAAATAGCAAATCTGCAAAAGGGAACAACACCACAAATGTACAGGCGTAAAGTAGTCGCTTTACTATATGGTTTCCTTGAATACCTGTATTTGTTTGTTGGGAACTATGAAAAGCAAATTGCAATTGCCCATCAGGCAATTCCACTTTTGGAATTGGCGGCAGATACTGTAAACCTTGCCGGAGTATACCCTGACATTGGTGACGGTTATCTGAAACTGAATAAGCTTGATTCGGCACTTTTCTATCAAAATAAGTCACTGTTTTATTATTCAAAGCTATCTGTTAACGCCAGGAAATTTGAAGGCAGTACGTATACATCAATCGGCACCATTTATGAGAAAATGGGAAACCCTGATCTCGCCAGGGAAAATTATCTAAAAGCAGTTGAGGTTAGTGAGTTGCGTGATAATCCGCGGCACACGGGAAATGCATGTCTTCAATTAGCCAGTCTCTATCAATCGCTGAACAAAGCGGATTCAAGTTTTCTGTATGCCAAAAAAGCTCTTGAAGCTTTTAAGCTCGGCGGCTACAAAAAAGAATTAGCAATCGCTTACCGCATAATTTCAGATTATTATTATTATACGCAAAATAATAGAGACAGTTCTTTTACTTATTTAAGGTTGGCAACAGTATTAAAAGACAGCCTGGATAAGATTGAAAAGACCAGGCTACAGGAATTCCAGGTGACTGCTTTCAATCAACAATTACAACTGCAGCAAACGCAACAAAACAGAATTGAAAAAGAAGGTCAATTAAAAACTATTGCCCTCATCGCATTGGTTGCGGTATTTAGTATTATCGGACTGTTACTTTACAGGAACAATCGTCAGAAACAGAAAACAAATTATATACTACAGGAAAAGAACGGCGAAATACAGGGAACACTTAATGAATTAAAGACTACACAATCACAACTCATTCAATCAGAGAAAATGGCCTCGCTCGGAGAGCTGACCGCTGGCATTGCACATGAAATTCAAAACCCGTTAAACTTTGTCAATAATTTCTCAGAAGTTAATAAAGAGTTACTTACTGAAATGAAGGATGAATTAGATAATGGAAATATTGATGATGCCAAAGTAATTGCAAATGATGCAATAGAAAATCAACAAAAGATTTTACAGCACGGCAAAAGAGCAGATGCAATTGTAAAAGGAATGCTCCAACACAGCCGCAGCAGCAGCGGTGTAAAAGAACCAACTGATATTAATAAACTAGCAGACGAATATTTAAGACTGGCTTATCATGGCCTGCGTGCAAAAGACAAATCCTTTAATGCCACAATGAAAACAGAATTTGACGAAACGATCGGCAAAATTAATATCATTCCCCAGGATATTGGAAGGGTTATTTTGAATTTAATTACCAATTCATTTTATGCGGTTGATGAAAAGAGGACTCTTCAGCAAGCTCAGGGCGACAAGAGCTACGAACCCACGGTTTCAGTAAGTACAAAAAAAATAAATAATGAAGTTTCAATATTAGTAATTGATAACGGTAACGGTATTCCGGAGTCCATAAGAGAAAAAATCTTTCAACCTTTTTTTACTACCAAACCTACAGGTAGCGGAACTGGACTTGGTTTGAGCCTGGCCTACGATATTATAAAGGCGCATAGCGGAGAATTAAAAGCCGAAACGAATGCAACCGGCGGAGCATCATTTATAATTTATTTACCTGTTATTAATTAACATGATGAAATCTATAGTAAAAATAATAATCCTCATTTTATTACCCGTTATATGCCGGGCACAGACAGATGAAAATTACCCGGACAGCATGCAAACTGCTTTGCGCAATGCAACCAATGATACTATGCGCATGGATATCAACAGAAAGCTTGGGTTCTTTCACCAGGATAGCGATGCCGGTAAAGCGTTAGTGTACCATGCAGCACAACTGGCTCTGGCTAAAAAACTTCAATTTAGAATTTGGGAGGCAGATGCCTATCAGCAGATAGCCTATTGCAATACAATTTTGTATAATCTGCCTGCAGGCTATGAGAATTATATGCAGGGATTAAAAATTGCAGAAGATTCTGCAACGGCAACAACTGGGTGGGGTTATTCTAATTTTTCATATTCAAAAAGTCCCGAAGAAGCCCGCAGATCCATCATAGGCATGATACATTTTGAGTTATCGTCATTTTATAATCTCACACGATACTATGAGCTTGCTTTTAAACAATCTCAACAAGCTCTAGAAATAGGTACGGGTATTCAAAACCTGAAGATAGAGAGCCTTGCCACCCGGGATATAGGTATTTACTACCTGAGAACTAACAGGCTGGATTCCGCTTTCTTTTATTTTCAGCAAGCCCTCTCTTATTACAATATCTCTCCTTATAAGAAAAACCTCGGTGGTATATATGTTTATCTTGGTCAGTATTACGAAATAAAGAAACAATTTGATTCCGCAATGGTCTCTTACCGACGTGGCTTGGATATAAGCTTAAAAGACGTATCTCTTACTTTACAGAGTAGCCTGCAGGCTTTGCTTGGAAATGTGTATATGCAAAAAGACATGTTTGATTCTGCACTTCTTTATACCATGAATGCGCAAAAGGTTTCCGTATCAGTAAGGGATTCTCTGAGAATTGCCCTTAACCTAATACAGCTGGGAAACATATATAAAAAGAAACAGGATTATGTAAAGGCCTTTCATTATTTGGAAGCAGGAAAAAATCTTACTGATACGCTTACGGACAGGTATATA